>NZ_JACJTV010000015.1 GCF_014698845.1 Coleofasciculus sp. FACHB-1120
CTCGCTCACTTCACTCTTGTTGAGTCCATCTAACTCGATTGCTTGGATGACCTTCCGGCGTAAGTCATAACTGTAAGCTTTTGCCATCACAGAGTTTCCAGTCACTTCTATCACCACTCTACGTCCTAACTGAACTGGCGACAGCTATAAAACTACCGCAACCCTAGATGAAACTTTCTGGGTGCATATTCCATCTTTGGGATTAACTGAAGTATATACAAAGAAAGATGGGCATTTTGTCAAATTATTGTTATCTTTCGTAATAACAGGGAAATGGTTAGACGGTTCACCGATGTTCAGCCCTTACCCTGTGAGTGCTTCAGCGATCGATAAATATACACTTTCTCTAAAGTCGGAGCTTACCATGAACCAACCTATCGAACTGTCTCTCGAACAACAATTCAGCATCCGTTCCTTTGAAAGCCAAGTGGAGAATATGAGCCGCGAACAAGCTCAGCACTTCTTGGTCAAGCTCTATGAACAAATGGTGATGCGCGAAGCTACATATAAGCATCTTCTGAAGCACCAATGGGGCTTAGAGCCAAATCCTCAGGAATAGAGCATCCGTGTCGCAGTGGGCGACCTCCGTCTCTTGCTTTGTTCCTCAGGGGAAAGAAGCTGGGGGTGCTGGGGCGTCAACTTCAGTTTCCAGAACATTTTCAGAACGTTGAGTTTTAGAAAATTGCTTACGGTCGGAAGCGTTGTCTGTTTGAATATAAGCTGGAAAAGATAGTATCTTTTCGTCAGAAAGCGTGTTTAAGTAGATTAGCGTAGGCAAAAAATTTCTCGGCTTGCGTGTCAGGGTTACTGAGTGGGTACCGATTTTTCAGAATTTTGACATGAAGTTGTACTGTTGATGCCAGGTCTGGCAGTACTGGCATAAGCAAGATTAGTTTTTTGATTTTATATTCTCTGTACTACAAAAGATTTTTGGAATACCAAAGTAATTGCGATCGCTTTATCGCTATGCAGACATCGTGTACAGGCATCGGTGGAAGCGAGTACCGCTAGCGAATAGACGGTTTGCAAGCAGCCTTTCGGGCAGACACTATCGGGCAGACACTAGGCGATCGCGCAAGCAAAGAGCTAAAGCGCAAAATGCAAAGCGCAAACTAGAAACCATTAAGCGCGAGTCTATGGAATTCTCAACAAACTCCTGACTCTCGTTCCCTAAATCAGAAACCAGACTAGCCTGAGATATCCGAAGAATAATCTCCGGTCTGAATAGATTCCAGCTTCATCAAAATCTTGGGTTTTAGCTTCTCAAACTCCTGCTTGAGCAGACTTTTACTCATTTGGGGCTGAGCCACTGAGGGTAGCGTCTGACTTGTATTTGCCCACTCTTGCAGCATTTGGCGTTGGACAGGGGCAATCGTGGAGGTCATCATATTTGCACACCGATGCGGTTCTTCCAAAGCAAAGAACAAAATCCGGTAAATCCCGCTTTCTCCCAGATGTCGTACAATTTCTTGACCCATAGAAGTTTTTAGATCCAGGTAGCAACTAAGCCAGCGCCATATTCGCGGTTATGCAGGGCGGTAATCCACAGCAGCATGGGATGGGGAGACATCAAAAACAGAAACTGATTGTAGCGGGTGCTGACCAAGCGATTCTGAATTTCCGGTTTGTGGAGCATCACCCACAAGGTAGGCAAAACTTCCCGGCTAGTGCGAAGCAGATGGGGAAATACAATCTCTGCAATCGGTTTGTTTTTAGGCCAGGAAGTTAAGCGACAGACTTCCTCCGCTGTCGGGGCGTTTTTGGGCGTGGGGTCAGCCACGACAGGCAGTTTGGATAAAACTTCGCCAATCCGCTGACCTAGTTGCCGACCTTGACCAAAACGTTGCTCCAATGGCTCTAATGCTTGTAGCACTTGAGCTGCATTTTGAGGGCGATCGCTAGGTACTTTTGCCAAACAGCTCATCACTAAGCTTTCTAAAGATTTCGGCAATTTTAGATCGGGGTTAACCGACTCAAAAGTTCTCGGAGGGATAAAGTGATGAGCTTTATACCAACCCCCAAACGAGTGAGTCTCTGCCATTAAAGGCATCTCAGCCGTCAGCATCTCAAACATCATGACGCCCAGACTATAAATGTCAGAGCGTTTATCCAGTTCTCTCCCCTCCATTTGTTCTGGAGAACAATAGGCTAAAGTGCCCATAAACGAGTTAGTCTGAGCGCTGTCAGACTGGAGCAGCTTGGCGATGCCAAAATCTAGAATCTTGACTAACTCACCTAAAGTCGTATCTTGAACAACTGTAATATTACTAGGCTTAATATCCCGATGAATAATCGGGCAGACTTCACCCTCAATGAGGATGCCCTGGTGAGCGCATTGTAGCCCTAAACAAATTTGGCGAGTGATATTCAAAAACCGAGGCAAGGAGAGGGGACGATCCTTAAGAACCTCGCTCAGGCTCTCCCCTTGGAGAAATTCCATGACGTAGAACGGGATTTCGTTCTCGTCCACGCCATAATCCCTGACTCGGACAATGTGAATACTGTTTTCTCCCAAAACAGCACAGATGGTCGCTTCTCGCTCAAAGCGATCGCGCATTTTTTGGTTCAGCAGTGTCTGAGAGAGGAACTTAACCGCGACGGTAACGCCTCCCAGTAACATATCCCTGGCTTGATACACTCGACCCATTGCGCCTTTGCCTACCAACTTCAAGAGTTGATAGCGATTGGCGAGTAAGCGATCGGTGTTGGGGTCTGTAATCATAATTCGGCTCCTAAAATACGGAGCATTTAGTAAAATTTACCTATAGGGAGCTATTAACTTGATCTCAAAGGATGAAGTCTGATGTCTTCAGGATGAAGTTTTAAGCCTTCGGGTGAAAACAGAGATTAAGTTCCAGGCAAGAAACCAAAAAGACGAGATACCGCCCTTTCCTACTTCCTACCTCTTACTTTATATTTCCCAAATTCGACTTCATATTTCACACTTTATACTTCTTACCGATCACCTAGAGCCTGAAGCTGAAATTCCAGAGCGATCAAGAATATGATTGTGGCTGACGCTCCACGGTTGCTTCCATCGTGCTAGTCAAATAATGACCCGCCATGATGCCACTAGAAAAATAGTAGGTATTTTCATTGAGGCGGTGCAAAGTATCAAAACCAGTGCGCCGTTGGCGATCGCCCAATACCCAATAACGCTGTACGATCGAATCTGGCGTAACCCAGCCCTCGCCCTCAACACGACCTAAAAGATTGTGTTGTAGTACAAAGGTATATTGGCGTTCCCCAGCATCAAATCGCCCACGATATTGTAAAGAAATTTCTTCGCGGGCACTGCCGGGAAAGCTCAGCTTCGTCACCATTGTGAACCAGTTTTCTCGACCCCAGGCGACTAATGTTCTGCCACTCACGGTGATTGGCATCTCGTGACGCTCCAGCCAATTTCCTTGGAGCGTCCATCGTCCTGCCTCCATTAAAAAAGTGTGACCCACGGTTGTCACCTTGCTGCCTGCTTGAAACGCCGCCTTGAATATTCTTCCCTTGTAGGATGAATATTCAAGGCGACAAGTAAGTTTAGTATAACCGGAGTCTTGGGACGTAAAGTGCAATACACTTGTGCGGCTTTATCCCAAAATCAAACTAAGGAATCTTTTATAATTCTACTGCCTCGATCCCCAGGACAGTTTATCAATGTTATGTGTGACATCGAAGACATCGCCAAATGTTTAGAAAAAATCCGCTCTTACAGTCCGGCTCTTCTACTCCGAGACACCGCTGCACCTCGGTTCTTCGGCTCCGGAAGCACTGCGGGAACGAAAGATTCAGACTTTGAAGAGTCTGCAACCTTTAAAGCAGAATGAGTCCAAGCATCATTAGACACCGGCCCTTCAGACACTTTAAATTCAAATGGATGAGGGGGTTCTTGAACAAGGGACAAGGAACCTCGATCGTGCGCTTTCACTAAGCTAACAACCCAAGGTAGAAAGTCTAAGATTTCTTCAGGCAGTACGGTTAACTCGAAGTACCAACCCTGATTCAGTCCTCGACATTCTCTTCCCCATTGTGCCGTTGTAACTCTACCAGCGCTCTTATTAATCGCCACTCGCAGAAGAAACGGGCGTTGAGGGATTAACTTGTCCGGTGCAGTGTATGCGTAAATACTTATGTAGTTCACTTGGCTCCGATTGTCTATCCAAGATGCAATCGGAAAATTACTACTATAAGAACTTCCAGTAACTCTCACTGGCACATTCATAGCAGTAGCAAAGAGAGAATAAAACTCACGCCTTAGGTCAGCGATAATACGTATTGCTTCTGGGGTCATGCTTGCTAAAATTTGTAGAGAAAAATACAAGAAATGGCTCTATTTCAAAACTTGTGACGGTGATGCCTTCAAATTTTGCTTTAAGGCCTCACCAGCTTTTGAAATAGAGCCTAAGCAAATGATCGCTTGATAGCAAGCTGTAAAACGCTCTTGAGGCTGCGCTGTGCTGAAGAATGTTACAGATGAAGTGATTAATCTGTCTTAAACTTGATTTTCGGACAGTAATACTTAGTAGCGGAAACGCTTCTTACGCCTTCTCGCGATCGCTTTGCGCTTGCGTTTTTCCAAAGGAGTCTCAAAGTGACGTTGCCGTCTTATGTCTGGAAAAATCCCTGCTTTAGAGACTTGACGCTTAAATCGGCGCAGGGCTGACTCAATGCCTTCATTTTCGCCTACAACTACTTGGGTCATCCGGTGTCCTCCTAAACTAAATTAATTGCATGATTAGTAGCGTCGATAACCGCCAGCACCGCCGCCAGCACCGCCGCCATCGCCTCTATTGTTACCGCCCCAGCTACCACCAGGACGACCTCCGCCTCCTCTATCCTCACGAGGCTTGGCTTTGTTCACTTTTAGCTCTCGCCCCATCCACTCAGCGCCGTTGAGAGCTTCTATGGCAGCAGTTTCTTCCGTTTCTGTATCCATTTCCACGAAAGCAAACCCACGCATGCGACCCGTTTCGCGATCAGTTGGTAACTGAACCCGTTTAACAGTTCCATACTCAGCAAAGACACTGCTGAGATCCTCTTGCGTAACGTCGTAGGATAGGTTGCCTACATAGATTGACATGGAATGTCTCCAGAATCAAAAAAGTGGTGTGGAGAGTTATATCCGGAGAAACGCCTGTCAGTAGAAATAACAAACACTACAGCCGAATTTAAGTCTATATTAAAGGATTTTAACATACGATTTAGTCCCTGACTCTGAAGCCGCTCGTAGAGCCATGTTGTGCTGACCATTCAAAGCTGGTCATTCAAAACAAATTCTATTTTGGCGGCTGTGAGACCAATAAGGGGGCGGCCTGTAGTAATGTCTGGGTATAGGGGTGCTGGGGATTGGTAAAAATCTCGTGGGTTGAGCCGAGTTCGACAATGCGACCAGCATTCATGACTGCAATGCGATCGCATAAAAATCTCGCCACAGAGAGGTCGTGAGTAATAAACAAATACGTTAACTCGAAGTCTCGCTTTAACTCTAACATTAACTCCAGTACCTGTGTCTGGACGCTGGCATCCAGCATACTCACCGGCTCATCGCAGATGAGCAGTTTGGGGCGAGTAATCAAAGCCCGGGCGATCGCGACCCGTTGCTGCTGTCCTCCCGATAAATCTGAGGGATACCGCTCATAATACTCGGTTGTAGGCGTTAAGCCCACTCGCTCAAGCATCTGCATTACCTGCGCTTTCGCCTCATCAGCGCTAGCCAGTTTGTGAATAAACAGGGGATCGGCAATACTTTCACCCACCGTCATCAGCGGATTGAGGCAAGCATGGGGATCTTGAAACACCATTTGGATTTGCCGCCGCGATGCTCGCACAGCTTTAGTAGACATCTGAGTTAAATCCTGTCCCAGAAACTCAACGCTTCCCTTCGTGGGACGAATTAACTGCAAGATCGTCCGGGACAAGGTACTCTTCCCGCATCCAGATTCCCCGACTAAGCCTAAAATTTCCCCCGGATAAAGTTCCAAGTTGATATCATCTACTGCTTTAATAACGGGGACATCTTTGGAAAAAAACTGTCCCAGGAAATTGCTCTCTAAGGTGTAGTATTGCTGCAAATTTTTGATTCGCAGTAGGGGGGTTGGTAAGGGTTCATTGCTCTGCGGCTCCTCGGCTCCGGTGTCATATCTCCGGATGTGAAAAGCCGCTTCCAGAAGCGATCGCGTATATTCGTGCTGCGGTTGCCGAAAAATAGACTGGGGCGAACCCGTTTCTACCATTTTCCCGGCATACATCACCGCAATGCGATCGCAATACTCTCCCACCATTGCCAAATCGTGAGAAATCAGCAACAATGCCATCTCCCGTTCCCGGCACAGTCGCGTCAATTCTTGTAAAATCTGCGCGGCTACGGTCACGTCTAAACTGGTCGTAGGCTCATCTGCCACAATTAGCTTTGGGTTGAGAAGCAAAGCCAGCGCGATCGCGACCCGTTGCCGCATCCCTCCACTAAACTCGTGAGGATACTGCGACCATCGACTTGCCGGGATCTTTACTGCATCCAGTGTTTCCAGTACCTTTTCCTTCCTCTGTTGTCGTGACAGATGAGGTTGATGACTCCCGATAGTTTCCAGACAGTGCTTTCCGATCGTCATCAGGGGATCGAGGCGCGTCATCGGATCTTGAAACACCAGCGCCACCGCTTCCCCCCGAAACCGCCGTAACTGTGCCGGTGTCAGATCGAAAACCGACTTCCCAGCAAACGTCACCCGCCCCTCAATGCGAGACGAGGCTGGTAACAAGCGCATTGCTGCCCTTCCCAGAGTTGATTTACCGCAGCCTGATTCTCCTACTAATCCCAGTTTCTCTCCAGGTTCTAACGTGAAAGAAACATCATCCACTGCCCAGGAAGGCATGGAAGTAGACCGACGGCTGGGATAAGCAACCCGGAGATTTTCTACACAAAACAGGCTCTCAGTCATTCGGTAAGGGGGAATAAATAATGGATGATGAACAATTAGCAATCCAACACGATAGCAATTTCCGCTATTTTGTGACGCCTACTTGGCGCATCAGATAGGCGACACCAAAATCTCCATTCGGATGTTTTGCTAACTGTTCCGCCAGCTCAAACACCCGCGCTGCTAATTCGGGACCGAGTTTTTCCGTTGTGGCTTCACGTTCTTTCTCTGATTGTTGCTGTTTTTCTACCTTGATCTGCCATTCACTGGAAAACAGCTGCTCAATCGTCGTGTGCAGTCCTAATTGCGATAGCACCTCCCATTCACCGCGATCGCACCAAATCCCACTACAATTCAGGCAACGCTCTACATAAAACGGCGTTTTCAGCCTTACCTTGGCACGAGAAAGATAACGACCGCACTCCGGACACAGCGCCGCTTTGGTATCAAAGGGAGACTGTACAAAATCTACATTCAGGATTTGAGCGATAGATTCCGGATCTACAGGATTCAGTTCCGGTTGCTGCGCTTGCCATGCCTCATATTCCGCAGCGGGAATCCAGGTTCCCTTGCACTCGGTACAGTGCTTTACAGCTAAATTTCCCGCTAGGGTGCCATCGAGTAGAGATACACTCTTACATTTTGGACAGTTCACCAGTTTTTCTTCCTCTCCCATTTGAATTTTTTATTAATTTACTCTGTTTTTTCGGACATCTTGCACTTGCACCGGACAGGGACTCTTGCGATCCCTTGCAGCCAGAGCGGGCGGGTTTATCCAGTTTCTCTGTGTGAGATGCCAGAGAGATGCTAGAGAAAACCAAGGAAAACCGCCCTTATATTTCTCCCGTGCTTTCCCGATCTCCGTCTGCTTGTAGGAGAGCTTGACAGTAGCTCATCAGGGTTGATAAGCGATCGCCGATCGCAGCTTGCCGGGGATTGGCGGTTGCCGAACGGCGAGATGCCTGCAAAAATGTCATATCCATCTCTAAAAGTCGCAGCGCCCGATAGATTTCCGTCTGGAAAGACCTCCACCGAGGCTCAATCTCTGGATCTAATTCATCACCCGTCAAAGTGGTAATTTGCTGTTCAAAAACTTGTTTGACGTGTTGAAATTTTTCAGCGATCGCTTCTCGTTCTTGATGGGTGGCTGTGATTGTATGCAGCAGCTGTTCTAAGGCTGTCAGAAGTTCCTGATAACGTTGTTGGTAAGACTGTGGCAACATTGGCACGTTGTTCCGCTAGAATCAATGTAAAGAATTTTGTCTATTCAACAAGGCAACTGCTAAGCACCAGCTAACTGGTGTAGGCTTGCAATCTTCAAGCAAGCTTTAGGTCAGGATAAGAGCGATCCGTCGCACCAGAAGCGCGACGCACAGTAAGCGTAGGCATTAGCCAAGCGGTATCTTGGTGCATCGCTCTATTTCTGACAATATTCTTACCATCGACCCTTGACAATTGAAAATCCAAAATTCACGAAACCTAGGGACTCTTCAATGCAGACCCTAGGAGCTATCCCTTTAGCCTCTAGACAAAGTCATTTTCCCCGTCACACAGCTCCTCGCTATTTTTACTCTTTATGATCGACCTGCTCAACACTATGAACACACAAGCCCCAACTTCTACAATTAGTTGTGCTATTCCTGACTGGCTACAGGAATGTTTGAAGGCACGCCACGAGGACAATCAAACACCCAAACAGCCCACCCCGACCGAAGGTGCAACTGCCAAAGTTTTCCCAACCCCTGCGGAAGCTGATTTAATCGGTCGCGCCTTTGAATTTGCTTACCAGCTACACGAAGGTCAGACTCGCAAATCAGGGGAAGCTTACATCTGTCACCCGGTCGCCGTTGCTGGTCTTTTGCGAGAGTTGGGCGGTGGTGCTGCCATGATTGCGGCTGGCTTTCTGCACGATGTGGTAGAAGATACGCCCGTCACCCTCGACGAAATCGAACAGCGCTTCGGCGCAGAAGTGCGGCTGCTAGTAGACGGCGTCACCAAACTTTCTAAATTTTCAGAAACCTTTTCCAGCAAGACCGAACGCCAAGCCGAGAACTTCCGCCGAATGTTTCTGGCAATGGCTCAAGATATCCGGGTGATTGTGGTGAAGCTAGCCGACCGGCTGCACAATATGCGAACCCTAGAACACCTGCCTGATGCAAAACGGCGGCGGATTGCCCAGGAAACGCGAGAAATCTTCGCACCCCTGGCAAATCGACTGGGGATCGGACGATTTAAGTGGGAACTGGAAGATTTGACGTTTAAGTATCTCGAACCCGAAGCTTACCGGAAAATACAAGAGTTGGTGGCAGAAAAACGGGCAGACAGAGAGATTCGATTGGCAAACGTTAAAGAAATTCTCCGGCAAGGACTGACCTCATCTGGGGTTACGTGCCTTGACATCAGCGGACGTCCCAAGCATTTGTATGGGATTTACCAGAAAATGCAGCGGCAGCAGAAGGAATTTCACGAAATCTACGACTTGGCAGCGATTCGGATGATTGTCGAGACGAATGAAGAATGCTACCGCGCCTTAGCTGTCGTTCATGATGCCTTTCGACCGATCCCCGGTCGGTTTAAAGATTACATTGGTTTACCTAAGCCTAACCGCTATCAGTCTCTGCATACGGTAGTTCTCGGAATTACGGGTCGTCCCTTAGAGGTGCAAATTCGGACTTTGGAAATGCATCACATTGCCGAGTACGGAATCGCAGCTCATTGGAAATATAAGGAAACGGGGAATTCTAGCCGTACCCAAATGACAGCAACCGATGAGAAGTTTACCTGGCTGCGGCAGCTGTTGGAATGGCAAAGCGATCTCAAGGATGCTCAGGAATACCTGGAAAACGTCAAAGACAACTTATTTGACGATGATGTTTATGTGTTTACGCCCCAAGGAGACGTGGTACCTCTGACTGGGGGTAGCACTCCTGTTGATTTCGCTTACCGGATTCATACAGAAGTGGGGAATCGCTGTGCAGGGGCGCGGGTCAATGGTCGGATGGTGACACTGGACACGCTCCTGAGAAATGGAGACATTGTTGAGATTATCACCCAGAAAAATAGCCGTCCGAGTTTGGATTGGCTGAATTTTGTGGTGACAACCGGGGCGAAAAACCGGATTCGCCAATGGTACAAGCGATCGCACCGCGAAGAAAATATTGCTCGCGGTCGGGAACTGCTCGAAAAAGAATTGGGCAAAAGTGGCTTTGAATCGCTGCTGAAGTCAACTCCCATGCAGTCGGTCGCCGAACGATGTAATTACCACAGCGTCGATGATTTATTGGCTGCCCTTGGTTACGGGGAAGTCACTCTAAATCTGGTCGTCAATCGCATCCGAGAAGCCGTGAAAGGGACTCAAACGATTGCCGCTGCTCCCGACTCGATCAAAGATTTTGCAGCGTCTGTCGCACTCCCAACCTCGAAAAGCCCGATCCCAACTCCCAACACCAGTAAAACTCCCATCGCGGGTGTGGAAGGGTTACTGTATCATCGCGCTGGATGTTGCGGGCCGCTCCCCGGTGAAGCGATTATTGGTGTAGTGACCCGCGATCGCGGAATTTCTATTCACCGCCAAGGGTGCAATAATGTGGCGACTGTCCCAGGCGATCGCTTAGTCCCCGTTAGCTGGAACCCCACCGACTCCAGTGGACGTCCCCAAACCTACCAAATTAGCATTCAAATTGAAGTGCTTGACCGCGTCGGAGTCTTTAACGATATCTTGTCCCGTTTAAGCGATGACAATATCAATGTGCGGGGTGCAGGGGTGAAAACATCCGATGGGCGACCGGCAATTATCGACCTCTGTATTGATATCCGCGATCTCCAACAACTAGAGCGTTGTTTCACCCAAATTCGCCAAATCAGTGACGTTCTCAATTTACGTCGCTTTGGTCAAGGATGTGAATAGAAATCCTGCGGTCATTTGTCCTTCGCTACTGACAATATATAGACTCCTTGTCTGGACGAATGACCATAACTCACGGCTGATGACATTGGACGAATGACTAATGACTAATGACGTAAAACGCTCTGCGTGTCTCATTTTTAATCCAGTTGCCGGTCAAAGCGATGCCGATCAAGATTTGGCAAAAATTCGGGCACTTTTAGAGCCGGAGTTTGACCTAGATATTTATCTGACGACGCCAGAAGTTGATGCCGCTCAACTGGCAAGAGAAGCAGTGGAACGCGGTGCCACTACCATCATTGCCTCTGGTGGTGACGGTACCCTCTCAGCCGCCGCCGATGCCTTGGTGGGGACGAACATTCCAATGGGCGTGATTTCAAGAGGAACCGCAAATGCCCTGGCCTCTGCTTTAGGGCTACCGGATACGATAGACGCCGCCTGCGAGACAATTTTGGGAGGTGTCACGCGGGTAGTGGATGCCGCCTACTGCAACGGCAAACCGATGATATTACTCGCGGGGATCGGTTTTGAGGCAGAAGCCGTTGAACGGGCGGACAGAGAGACGAAGAACCGCTTGGGGATGCTGGCATACATCTTGGCAGGAATTCAACAGTTGCGGCAGTTCAACACATTCGAGGTTGAGATTGAGACGGAAGACAAAATCGTGAAACTCACCGCTGCTGCCGTAACGATTGCCAATGCTGCACCCCCCACATCCATTTTGGCTCAAGGTCCAGCGGGTATCCTTTTTGATGATGGGTTGCTAGATTTAACCGTCGTCGCACCGAGTAACGTTGCCGGAGCGATCGCTGCCTCTTATCATTTACTTCAAACGGCGTTAAGTGGCAGTGCGGCAGAACGAGACGACATCGGCTATCTGCGAGCTAGACGGATTCAAGTCCGAACTAATCCAGAGCAAAAAGTCGTCGTAGATGGGGAAATTATCGGCACTACTCCGATTGATGTCGAGTGCATTCCTGGCGGCTTAAGGCTTTTGGTGCCTCTGATGGAAGAATCCCTGCCGATGGAAAAACTTGAAGGTTTACCCAGTGTAATCATTGAATCCAAGGAGAATTCAATTCCGCCTGAAGAGGTTTGATTTGGAAGTCATTCATCATTAAGTCATCATTAAGTAGGAGAACACAATGAAACCTTGTCATCTTATCGGTTGGAGAGTTACCCCCGTGCAGATGTCTTAAAGAGCAGATGTCTTAAAAATATTGAAGGGCGAGGCTTTTGAGGGACGGAACTCATCATTGGCAAGGGTTAAAGTGGAAGTTTTCTGCCCAGAAAGTTAACCTGGTAGCCGAATAACCGATCGCAAAAGCCAGACAGATGAGTTATGAAAATCCTCCGTCCTCTCCTGCGATCGCTCTCCAAATACTTTAGCCAGCCGTCTCTACGGGATTGCCTGTTTCAGCAACCTAAAAAAAGCCCAACTCTTATGGCTCAAGACGAGAACCTTGATGCTTCTTTGGAGCTGCAACACCCCTTGTCCAAGAACAGCGAAGCAGAGAGCCTTGAGGCTGAAGCAAATCGGCTCAAGGCTCTTCATCGCTATGAAATTCTCGATACGCCTCCAGAACCAGCATTTGACGATCTGACGGCGCTGGCTTCCCATATTTGCAATACTCCGATTGCTCTCATCAGCTTCATCGATGGCAATCGGCAGTGGTTTAAGTCAAAAGTTGGTCTAGAAGTCACAGAAACACCAAAATATTTAGCGTTTTGCGCCCATACGATTTTTAAACCGGATCAGCCGTTAATTGTCCTTGATACGTTAGCAGATGAGCGGTTTGCCAAGAATTCTTTAGTAACATCTGACCCGTATATTCGGTTTTATGCTGGAGTTCCCTTAGTAACGCCTGATGGCTTTGTTTTGGGCACCTTATGCGTGATTGACCAAATTCCCCGAAAGCTCACGAACCAGCAGATTGAAGCGCTCAAAGCATTGGGGCGGCAAGCGATCGCGCAAATGGAACTCCGAATACATCTCCATCAATTAGAAAGCACAGTTTCTGTGCATCAACAGGTCGTGGAAGCGCTACGAGAAAGCGATAAAAGATATCGCTCTGTCGTCGATAACGTCAAAGAAGTAATTTTTCAAACAGACGTAACAGGTTCGTGGACATTTCTGAATCCGGCTTGGACAGAAATCACTAAATTCTCGATTGAGCAAAGTCTTGGCACTCATGTTCTAAACTACATTCATCCGGAAGAGCGTCTACGCAATTTAAAACTGTTTCAAGCGCTGATTCAATGCCAAACAAAATTTTACCGGCAGGAAATCCGCATCCTCACCGCTGATGGCAGATGTCGCTGGCTTGACGTTTATGCCAGCGCGACACTGGACGCTAGCGGTACTATCGTGGGTACTTCCGGCACCTTGAATGACATTACGGATCGCAAGCAAACTGAACAGGCACTGCAAAAGACAACCAGCTTACAGCGGGCAATTTTAGATAGCGCCAACTACACGATTGTTGCCACCACACCAGACGGCACAATTTGCACCTTCAATGCCGCCGCCGAAAGATATTTAGGATACACTGCGGCTGAAGTCGTGGGCAAAACAACACCCCTACGATTTCACGATTTACACGAAGTATTCCGACGTGCCCAAAAATTGTCGCAAGAGCTGGGAGTTCCCATTGAGCCAGGGTTTGAAGTTTTTGTTGCCAAGGCACGTCGTGGGGAGGTAGACGAGCGCGAATGGACTTTCATCCGCAAAGATGGTAGCCATTTTCCAGTGCTGGTGTCGGTGACAGCGTTACGGGATACTGAGGGGAACATTACCGGGTTTCTCGAAATTGGCAGCGATATTACCCAGCGCCAGCAGGCAGAACAAGAACTGCGAGAAAGCGAGGCAGGATTACGGGCGCTGTATGAAGTGACGGCGGCTCAAGGCGAACAAGGAACGCCTCTAAACTTCGATCAACGCATCCAGCGGATGCTGAAGATGGGATGCTGGCGGTTTGGCTTAGAAATCGGAACGCTGGCGAAGATTCAGGGGGAGAAATATTACCTCATTGCTGCCCAGGTGCCCGAAAATTCACCCGTTCAACTGGTTAAAGGAAGTATTTTCGATGTCAAACAAACTTATTGTGGGGAGGCACTGCGCTGCGACGAACCGATTTGCTTTGAGTCAGTTGAGCGATCGCAATGGTACCAGTACCCGGCGAATACTCCTTTCAAAATCGAGGCATATATTGGAACTAGGGTAGTCGCAGGCGGTATTGTTTACGGCACCCTCAGCTTCTCCAGTTTAAAAGTGCGATCGCAGCAGTTCACAGCAGTCGATAAAGAGCTAGTGAAGCTCATGGCACAGTGGGCGGGGGGTGAAATTGAGCGTGCAAAAGCCCAAGATGCCCTGCAACAGCAAGTTACCAGGGCTTTGCTGCTCAAACGGATTACCCAAGAGATTCGTGCCAAGTTAGAAACCCAAGAAATTTTTCAAACAACTTGTAATTTGTTGGGCAAAACATTCGCGGTAAATCGCTGTTTGATTTACTCATACATTGCCAACCCTAAACCCCAAATTCCCCTAGTAGCGGAGTATTTGGAGCCTGGATATGATTCGATAATGGATATACAAATCCCGATTATTGGCAATCCCCATGCCGGACAAACAATTGCTCAAGATCGCGCGATCGCTTCCTCAAATGTCTATGCCGATCCGCTCCTAAAAGCATCTGTCTCCCTCTGTCAGCAAATTCAACTCAAATCGATGCTGGCGATTCGCACTTCCTATCAGGGAGAACCTAATGGGGTGATTGGGTTACATCAATGCAACACCTTCCGTCAGTGGACAAAAGAGGAAATCGAGCTACTAGAAGCCGTAGCGGATCAAGTCGGTATTGCCCTGGCTCAGGCTTGCCTATTAGAACAAGAAACCCGCCAACGCGAACAATTAGCTCAGCAAAATGTTGCCTTGGAAAAAGCAAAACAAGAGGCAGAAGCAGCTAACCGTGCCAAAAGTGAATTTTTAGCAACGATGAGCCACGAAATCCGCACTCCCATGAATGCGGTAATTGGGATGACTGGGTTGCTACTAGATACCGAACTCAAGCCACAACAGCGAGACTTTGTAGAAACAATTCGCAACAGTGGCGATGGGTTACTCACGATTATTAATGACATTCTTGACTTTTCTAAAATCGAGTCTGGCAAGTTGGAACTGGAACAGCAACCTTTCAATCTACGAGATTGTATAGAAGAATCGCTTGATTTGCTGGCTCATAAGGCGGCGGAAAAAAACTTGGAACTAGCGTATCTAATCGACCCTTTTGTGCCAAAGATGATTGTGGGGGATGTAACGCGGCTCCGCCAAATTTTGGTGAATCTAATTGCGAATGCAGTTAAATTTACACCCGAAGGAGAAGTTGTAATCTCGGTAAAAGCTCGTCAATTGGGAGAACGAGGCAGAGGGGCTGGGGAGCTGGGGAGCTGGGGAGCGAATTTAAGACAGGAATCTGCTTATTTGATGGAGGGCACGAAACCAGATGAGACGAAACTAGAGGACATAAAACAATCGATTTGTATTGGAAAACCCGACGAAAAAGCGGCAATCCAACATCGAAAACCCAAAATTAAAAATCTCAAATATGCAATTCGCTTTGCCGTTAAAGATACCGGAATTGGGATTCCTTCTGACCGTATAGACCGTCTATTTAAACCCTTCAGCCAGGTTGATTCCTCTACTACTCGCAACTATGGCGGTACGGGGTTGGGATTAGCGATTAGCCGACAATTGACAGAAATGATGGGCGGTAGAATTTGGGTGGAAAGTGAAGGGGGTCAGGGTTCCACATTTTATTTCGCCGTTGTCGCCACCTCCGTTCCCACGTCAACGTTTGCTGACAGCAGCCACTCCCAACAACGACTGGCTGGAAAACGGTTGTTGATTGTGGATGATAACGCAACCACTCGGCAAATTTTGACTTTGCAGGCGATCGCTTGGGGAATGACCTCCCGCGCCGCTACCTCTGGGGAAGAGGCTCTGAGCTGGCTGAGCAATCAAGAGACCTTTGATATTGCCATTCTGGATATGCAATTGCCCCAGATGGATGGCTTGAACTTAGCCGCAGAAATTCGCTCTCGACCCCATACTCAGACGTTGCCATTGGTGATGTTAACTTCTCTGGGCAAGCCGGAGATAGAGCTACAAGCACAGCAAACAAATTTTGCCGCCTTCCTGAATAAACCGATTAAACAATCTCAGCTCTACAATGTCTTGAGCGGTCTCCTGGGCGAACCTGCTGCGCTGCCAAGCCCACGTCCCCATCCCGAACCGATTGACCCGAATCTAGCGCAACGGCTACCGCTGCGAATTCTGTTAGCCGAAGACAATGTCGTCAACCAAAAGGTGGCGCTGCATCTATTGGGGCGTTTGGGGTATCGAGCCGATATCGCCAGCAACGGTTGGGAAGTGCTGCAAGCGCTACAACGCCAGCCCTATGATGTCGTTCTGATGGACGTGCAAATGCCAGAAATGGACGGATTGAGCGCCACGCGCCGAATCTGTGAAGAATGGCCCTACGAGCAACGTCCCTGGATTATCGCCATGACCGCGAATGCGATGCAGAGCGATCGCGAGGAGTGTTTGAGCGCGGGCATGGATAATTACGTCAGTAAACCGATCCAGATGGAGGCGCTGCTGAAGGCGTTAGCGACTTTGCAGCCGCTTCCCCGTCTCCCCATCTCCACCGCGGCTGTCGATCCCCAGGCAATCCAAGCACTTTGCGAGATGTTTGGGGAGAATGCTGCATCCGTTCTGGTGGAAGTCATTGATAGCTTCTTGGAAGATACACCCCACATCTTGCAAGTCATCCGGAATTCAGTGGATGCTGGAGATGCAGTGGCGCTGCGACAAGCGACTCACACGCTCAAGTCAACCAGTGCAACGCTGGGTGCCATGACACTCTCCAATTTGTGTAAGCAACTCGAAGCGATCGCGAAAGACGATACTCTAGCAGGGGCACCGGAAATCGCATCGCAGCTGGAGGCGGAGTATGAGCGCGTGCGCTGTGCGTTGCAAGAGTTCCCTCTTTGATCGAGATTGAAACCTCCGCGCAGGGTACATCCTATACCAATTTACGGAATAGGTCTAATTAAAAATGCTTTCCCTTCCCCAAGAACCCTCTATCGTCCTCGTGGTAGACGACGACAAAATCATGCGTCAGCTACTGCGTCAAGCAATGCAACAGGAAGGATACCAGGTTGTTGAAGCAAGCAATGGAGAGGAATGCTTGAGTGCTTACATTCGCTTTCAGCCGCATATTGTCTTGCTCGATGCCATGATGCCGATAATGGATGGCTTCACTTGCTGCTCCAGGCTGCAAGAAATTGCTTCATGCGATCGCACTCCCGTATTGATGATTACAGGTCTTGACGACAAAGAATCCGTTGACCGAGCTTTTGAGGTCGGAGCCATTGATTTCGTTACCAAACCCATTCACTGGCCCGTACTGCGTCAGCGGGTGCGGCGTATAATCCAACAATTTCAACTTTATCAACAACTGGAGGTAGCAAACCGAGACTTGCAGCGACTGGCGACCTTCGACAGCCTGACGGGACTGGCAAACCGTCGTCGATTTGATGAGTATCTTGCTCAAGAGTGGCGGCGAATGTTACGCGAACAACTGCCCCTGTCTCTCATCTTCTGCGATATCGATTTTTTCAAAACCTACAACGATACTTACGGGCACCAAGCTGGAGATATTTGTTTACAAACTGTCGCGGGTGCCCTGTATCGGGTTGTCAAGCGCTCGACAGATTTAGTCGCTCGCTATGGTGGCGAAGAGTTTGCTGTGATTTTACCCAATACCTTTGCGGCGGGTGGGTTGCAAGTAGCAACGGAAATTCGACGGGCTGTTAAATCTTTAGAAATTGTTCATGCCAAGTCTGCGGTTAGCCAGTTTGTGACGCTGAGTTTGGGTGTTGCTGGCGTAATTCCTTTGCATGACACCTCACCAGAAGCATTACTTAAGGAAGCGGATGAGGCGCTGTATCGGGCAAAAGCAGGAGGACGCGATCGCGTATGCTCCTAGACGCAGCTTCTGGCGACGATGCATCTGTGAATACAATCAGCCACGCAGATATAAAGCGCGACATAAAAGGCGATCGCTCAATCAAGTTAATATGCACAAATCAGCAAAAAAAATTAAAACTACAAAATCAAATTAGTAATTTTTAATTTTTAATTTCCCTAAGAGGTGAGCAGTGAAAAGTCGTAGAGCATTCGTGTCTCTCCTGGTATTGGTAGCTCTCTTGAGCATCGGTACAGACTCAGTGGCAAAACCTTTGCAGGTTCGACTCAACAGACGGTTGGAAGTCGTGTCTTATGTAGGGAAAGTCACCTATAAACGTAGAGAAGCCGCCGGGTCGGTTAGGGTCGGCTTACGCCTTGAGGACGTGGGCGATACTATCAGAACAGGCGATCAGTCTAATGCCGTCCTAGCGGTCGATACCGGCATTGGCTTCGTGAATGTCTCAGAAAATACCACTCTGCAAATACAACAATTGCAGACAACGCCTGACGGCGGACGAATTACGCGGCTTCAAGTGACGGGGGGACAAGCTCGCCTGGAAGTGCGACCGTTTACGAATCCTGATTCGCGCTTTGAAATTGAAACACCTGCCGGTTTGAGTGGCGTTCGCGGGACGCAATTTGGTGTGAGCGTCAAACCCAATGGTAAGACGAGCGTTGCCACCCTGGAAGGGAGCGTGGTCGAGGAAGCGCAGGGGCAATCGGTAGAAGTCAATGCTGGGTTTCGGACTTTAGTGATTCCTGGTGAACCCCCTTCACAGCCAATTCCTTTAAAAGAAGAGGCTGAATTAGAGATTCGCGTCCTTGCGGCGATGGAGGGCGATCGCGCACGCATTCGCGGGCTAATCGATCCGTTCAATCTGTTGATCGTGGCGTCTGCTTTACAGAATGTGGAGCGCACGGGTGAATTTGATATTACTGTACCGCTGTCTAAGGAACGGAAAATTCAAGCAGTTGTGGTAACTCCTTTGGGAAGGCGACAGGCATATGAACTGCTGGTTCCATGAGGTGGCTTGTCAGGCTCGGTGAGTGAATTTTATCGGCAACCCGCTCTCCCTAAAATCGCCTCGCTTTTGTCTTTGCATTTTATGTTCGCAAAAGCGAACTACGCGATCGCTCAAATCTTTCGACAATAATAGAATTTAGAACATCGGGGCATCTCTACTTAACTTTCTTGTGTGACCGTGGAGTGTCGTTTTGATTTCAACCCTTGAAGATTGACACTCTTTCAAACACCCCCCTTAAAAAACAAACTCAAATGCGCTTTGATTGTCCAGCTTGCTGGCATGATTTTCAAAATGAAGCCTCCGTGCTTGCGATCCAGCAACCCTACTCCCATCTAGAACGTCCCCAACTAGAGGAAGCGCTGCGTCAAGAGGTCGGGAAATTGAAGCGATGTTATAGCACCCTCTCCAAAAAGCCTGCCTCGATCTCCTTCATCCGAATCCCGGTAGGTACACAACCGCGAGTTGGGAATACAGGTGTACTCGCCGCCGGAGACCAGCAAAATCAAGCATTCCTCACTGATACCAACAAAGCGTGCGGGCTGCATTGGGACAAGTTTTTAAAAGTTTTTGCCTCTCCATCTACAGGCATGGTTACTTTATGAAGGACATGATTCCTATCCACCAAGCAGAGGAACGCTATGTCCTAGCCGTTAATGCCGGTCAGGTAGGACTCTGGGACTGGGATCTCCAAACAGGTGAAATGTATCTCACCGCAAGCTGGAAAGCGATGCTGGGTTATCGCGAAGACGAAATTGACAACCGCATAGAGGCTTGGCTCCATCTGGTACATCCGGAGCAGCGGGAATGGGTGATGACGGCTGCAAGTATTTATCTCGAAGGGTTGACGCCTCAGTATGAAATCGAACATCGGATGATCCACAAAAATGGCAATATCCGGTGGTTTCTCTGTCGGGGGATTGCATTTCGAGATGAGCAAGGCAAACCTTATCGCATGGCAGGGTCAATTACTGATATTACCGAGCGCAAGCGAACCGAGGAAGCCCTTCAGGAAAGCGAGTATCGGTATTACACCTTAGCTAAAATGTCGCCGGTAGGGATTTTCCACACAGATGTAGAAGGGAACTGTTTGTATGTCAACGAGCGCTGGCGCGAACTGGCAGGATTGACCCTGGCGGAAGCACTCGGAGAAGGTTGGACGAAAGCGCTGCATCCCGACGATCGCGATCGCGTTATCAGCGAATGGAAGCAGGGAATCCTAGAAAACCGGCGATTTGCGTCGGAGTATCGGTTTGGGCGTGCGGATGGAGTCGTCACCTGGGTGTTTGGTCAGGCGGTGGCGGAACAAGGAGTAGGCGGTGGGACTGTTGGCTTTATTGGCACGCTCACCGATATTACTGAACGCAAACAGGCGGAAGAGGCACTGCGACTGCAAGTTCTCAGGGAGCGTCTGATGGGGGCGATGCTAGAGCGCATCCGTCAGTCTCTCAATCTCAGTGAGATTCTCAACACAACGGTGGCAGAAGTGCGGCAATTTCTTGCCTGCGACCGGGTGATTATTTACCGTTTCGAGGCTGGTTGGCGCGGGGTTGTGGCGGTGGAGTCTGTAGAACCCCATTGGATTTCAATGCTGGGAACTCCCGTCTACGATCCCTGTTTTAAGGAAAAGTACGCCCAACTGTATCAGCAGGGTCGGGTTCAAGCAGTCGCCGATATTTACAACTCAGGACTGGGTCAGTGCCACATCGGTTTGCTAGAGCGGTTTCAGGTGAAAGCGAATTTAGTCGTTCCGATTCTGCAAGGACAACAGTTGTGGGGGTTGCTGATTGCTCATCATTGTTCGCAACCCCGACACTGGCAACCGTGGGAAATCGATCTGCTCTCTTCTTTGGCGATGCAGGTGGGAATTGCGATTCAACAAGGACAACTCTATGAACAATTGGAGGCAGCTAACCAAAAGTTGCAGCGCCTTGCGACTTTGGATGGTTTAACAGGCCTGCCGAACCGACGCCGGTTTGACGAATACCTGGATCAGGAGTGGCGGCGTCTCAGACGAGAAAAAGTCCCCCTGTCTCTGATCTTGTGCGATATTGACTTTTTCAAACTCTACAATGACACCTATGGTCATCAAGCCGGGGATACTTGTTTAATTACCGTCGCTAATGCGATCGCTCAAGCTGTCAAGCGACCGGCGGATTTAGTCGCTCGATACGGGGGCGAAGAATTTGCCGTAATTTTGCCCAATACTGCCCAAACCGGCGCATTGCAAGTAGCAGAAGCAATTCGAGTGGCAGTGCAAGACTTAAAAATTGTCCATAGCCATTCTTTAGTTAGTCAGTATGTAACGCTGAGTTTGGGCGTTGCGACTACGGTTCCCCACAGCGATACTTCACCGGAAATATTGTTAAAGGCAACGGATGAGGCGCTTTATCAGGCAAAAGCTCTGGGACGCGATCGCGTTAGCCGATGCTGCTCTTAGCCACTCTTCGGGTGAGTGTCTGCGCCTCTTAGCGGCTATAACCATCCTGCACTTTTCCGATTACCTGTGATGAGTGAAGTTTAGTCTATTTTTGAAAATATCGTTACAATTTTAACTTTTTAAAGCTGTTTCCTTAATTCAGTCAGCTTCCAATTCCTCAGCTTTCTAAAGGAATTTTATCAAGCCATAAAACTTTGTAATTAGTCTTTTAGATACAAATTTTCCTTGAAGTTTAGACTGCCGAGACAACAAAAAGGTTCCTAAAATCCTTCATAAATTTGTGCCACTTCCCAAACAGTCCACTGCCAGGAAGCCTCTATTTGCGAAAATGCTAATTCAACCCATCGTCAGAGGTAGAAACATTATTCAGGGACTAAAATATTTACTGGTATTTTGAAATTTAAAGAGCTTAAAGCTATTACCTGTAGGAGAATACTGAGACTTAAAAGCTTTAGCAATCCTTGGTTTGAGCGGACGAGAAATTTTTTTAGAGATTTTCTGGAACCTTTTGCTTTGGCTAACGACTTTGAATGTAACAAAGCAACTGAAAACCAGAGAATTGAAGGAATCAATTATGAATCGCGCTCTCAAATCCGTAGCTAAGATTTCCGTACTATCTGCACTAGCGATCGCTCCTGTTTTAATGTCTAGTTTGGACGCTTCTGCAAAACCCCTAGGAACACGAGCAAATTATGTCGGGGTTGGTGGTTCTGCTAGCGTTACAAATGGTGGACAAGATGGCGATGCTGCCGCAGTCGGCGGTGTGATTCAAGGCCGCTATGCGGTTCCCAAGACGCCAGTTTCTATTAGAGGTTCCGTACAGTTCACCAACGAAACCAGCACTATCATTCCGATGGTTACTTATGATGTGCCTGTTACCAATAAAGCCAACTTCTACGTTGGTGGTGGCTACGGTTTGCATGAAACCGAAGGTAAACCATCTACCTTCGGCAACCGCAATGCGCCTGTAGTGACGGCTGGCGTTGAAGCAGAAGTTGCTAAGAACGTTGTAGTCTTCAGCGATGCCAAACTAGGAATCAAGCCTTACGAAAACAGCCCCGCTTCCTCTGTTAGCGTCAATCTGGGAATCGGCTACGGCTTCTAGGATTAACGCTCTCTCTAGCGTTCTTGGCGGTGTTTGGTTTGAGATATTTTGACTTAACTGACTTCTAACAAAGTGGGACAGGTTGATAAAGCCTGTCCCACTTTTGTTTTTATAGCGGTTCTCACTTAGGTTTAATCCACTGCACAGTAGGGTAGCTATGCTAATCTACCGATGGATCTGATTTAATTGAGAGCGGCTTAAGATTGCGAGGCTCAAAAATCGGGTTAGGGACGAAAGACTTTACACGCTTACTTGCATCACTGCATCACTGCATCACTGCATCACTGGTGTGGCGAACCGAAGGGCGTCCTCTGGGGATATCCCTTTCTGCAAGAATTGTTAAAATCTAGGGATTTTCTCACCTATCGCTAAAGATTAAGAATGGTGATAGTACCATGAATGTATACGCCGTAATCCCGATAGATTTTCCGGTGATCCAGTTCAACCGTTCAGCCCCTTAGTTTCCGATGGTTAAATCTCCGATTTCCCCAGTCCAAAAGCTTTCTAAAGTAGAAGGACTCAAAGAACGCAGCAACTTTTTACGCGAACCTGTGGCAACTGAGCTACTGGAAGACACCAACAGCTTCACAGAAGATGCCACCCAGATTCTCAAGTTTCACGGATCGTACCAGCAGGATAACCGGGACAACCGGGTGAAGGGTCAGGAAAAAGATTACCAGTTCATGCTGCGTACCCGTAATCCGGGGGGCTTCATTCCACCGCAACTGTATCTGACCTTAGACCGACTGGCTGAGGAATATGGCAATGGAACGCTACGCGCTACGACCCGCCAGGGTTTTCAGCTGCATGGAATTTTAAAGAAAAATCTCAAAGCATCCATCGCTGCCATCATTAAAAACATGGGGTCAACGCTGGGAGCCTGCGGCGACCTCAACCGCAATGTGATGACGCCCCCAGCGCCTTACAAAAATCGCCGGGACTACGAATATACCTGGGAGTATGCCAACAATATTGCTGACCTGCTGGCACCGCAAACAGGCGCATATTATGAAATTTGGCTGGATGGCGAAAAGTCCATTAGCGGGGAAGAAAACCCAGAGGTAAAGGCGGCGCGGCAACGCAACGGTAACGGCACCGTCGTCCACGGGAAAGAAGAACCGCTCTATGGCGATCGCTATATGCCCCGGAAATTCAAGTGTGCCGTAACGGTACCAGGGGATAATTCGGTTGACCTCTATTCCCAAGATGTCAGCTTGGTGGTGATGACCAACGCCGAGGGAGAACTAGAGGGATTTAATGTCTTTGCGGGTGGTGGTTTGGGACGCACCCACAACAAAGAAGAGACATTTCCCCGGATGGCAGATCCCATCGGGTATGTAGACAAACAAGATATCTACGATCTCATCAAAGCGATTGTCTCCACTCAAAGAGATTATGGCGATCGCACTAACCGCCGTCATGCGCGGATGAAATACCTAATCGAAGATTGGGGCGTCGAGAAGTTCCGCGCCAAAGTCGAAGAATATTTTGGCAAACCGCTGGCCGCTTTTAAAGAGTTACCGCCGTTTAAATACAAAGATTTCTTGGGTTGGAACGAACAAGGCGATGGCAAGCTGTTTCTAGGGATTCCGATTGAAAATGGTCGGGTGAAGGACGAAGGGAACTTTAAGCTCAGAACTGCACTGCGGGAAATCGTGCAGAAGTTCTCGCTACCGATTCGCCTGACACCCAACCAAAACTTGCTGTTTTACGAAATTGACCCAGCGCAAAAAACCGAAATTCAGCAGATTCTGGACCGCTGTGGCGTTCAGGCAGACCCCAATCAACTTGACCCGTTGGTGCGTTATTCGATGGCTTGCCCTGCAATGCCGACTTGCGGCTTGGCAATCACCGAATCGGAACGGATCATGCCGGATCTCCTGAATCGGGTTCGGGCGCTGCTGAAAAAAGTAGGATTGGAAAACGAACACTTTATCGTGCGGATGACGGGTTGCCCGAATGGTTGCGCTCGTCCCTATCTGGCAGAATTAGGATTTGTCGGGAGTGCGGTTGAATCTTATCAGATTTGGCTGGGGGCTTCACGCGACCAAACGCGACTCTCTAGAGCTTATATGGATCGGCTGCACATCAACGAGCTAGAAGCTGAATTAGAGCCGATTTTCGTTTACTTTAAGCAGTCGCGGCAACCCCAAGAAGATTTTGGGGATTTCTGCGATCGCGTCGGTTTTGATGCGATTCGTCAATTTACAGTTGACTATGAGTCGGAAGCCGTATCTCCTCAGTCAGACACCGGGTTGATTAATGAGGTGGTGCTGCCAGAAGAATCAGAAATAGAGGTTGCGGCTAAAATACGCCGTCGGATCAATGTCCGGGATGATGTTTACAGCCGCTTGAAAGCAGAAGCAACCCGACAGGGTAAGCCCATGACTCAATTGGCAACTGAGGCAATCGAAGCTTTCTTGCAGGCGAATCAAAAGCCTAACGAGTAATGCGACTGGCTACCCAGTAATTTCAAGTCTGGTTGATTCCCCCTAGTTGCCCAGAATCCCAACCCTTTCCCGCTTGCGGGGAGGGGTTCTTTATACTATGGGCAAGTAGACGGATTTGAGATGAGTCTTCAATGATTCACTCAGCCGTAACAAAACCCCCGGAGATACTCGCCCTCCGAGTTACATCTAGGGATTGATGGATCTAGTAGTGTAAAGTACCAAAATTTCAACATCAAGGATTAAAAAATCAATTCTGCATTTGTGTATTCGCGATGCAGATATGGCAATCGGAGGGAAAAATGACTGTAGCTGAAAATAAGCGTGCTGTGGGGGTATTTTCTAATCGTCAAGATGCAGAAACTGCACTCGATGAAGTTAACAAAACTGGCTTCCCGATGGATAGAGTTTCGGTAATTACCACACAGGCAAAGCAGGACGATCAACTTGCCGGTGCGAATATGAGCGATCGCATTGGTGATGAAGCTAGCGTCACTGCTGCCACAAAAGCAAACGCAAATACGAACGTCGGGCTGTTTGGCGGCATATTCACGGGTCTTAGCACTTTAGCAGTTCCTGGCGTGGGGGCTGTAATGGCAGCGGGTACTCTTGGCTTGACTCTAGCTGGTACGATTGCGGGTGTTGGGATCGGAACAGCGGCAACGAATCGTTTGATTGAGGCATTAACCGATCTCGGCATTCACAAAGATGACGCTAAAGTTTATAGCGATCGCTTGTTTTACAATTACTATTTGGTAATTGTGGATGGTACAGACGAGGAAATCGCCAAAGTTGAAGGAGTTTTTCGCAATCAGGGAATTCAGGATTGGGCTGTTTATAACCGACCAAACGATTCACCTGTCTTGTCCTAAATTTCCTAGAATACTAAACTCCCAATTCTCACCAAGCTAGCTGAAAATAGATTTGAGAAAGTTTTAGTGCAACTTTCTCAAATCTATTTTGTCCTTACTTTTTTTGTTCATCAGTAGTGGGAATTTGTGCCCTAAATTGCCCCCTAAACTGATTGCTTAAGCAATTCCGACGATGGTTGCTGTGATTGCTGGATCGGAATCTCAATCGCAAATTCTGCTCCTTGTCCGGGTGACGAAATGCATCGTAGCTGTCCCCGATGTGTCTCTGTCACTATCTGATAGCTAATCGCTAATCCCATTCCGGTTCCCTTACCAACCGGCTTGGTAGTGAAAAACGGGTCAAATAATCGTTGTTGAATCTCTTCAGCAATACCTGCGCCATTATCTGCAATCCGAATCGCAATTTGTTTTGATGCCAAAACTTGCGTGCGAATTGTAATTCGGCTGGGCGAAGCTTGCCTATCTTGATAGCTACGCTTGGCGTTGAACTCCTCTATGGCATCAATCGCATTGCTGAGGAGGTTCATAAATACTTGGTTAAGTTGTCCAGCATGGCACTCAATGTTGGGTAATTGACCATACTCTTTGACAACTTCAATGCCGGGATGCTCTGGCTTCGCCTTGAGACGGTTTTGCAAGAGCATCAGCGTGCTATCAATGCCTTGGTGAATATCCACATCCTTAACTTCTGATTCATCAAGACGGGAAAACACGCGCAGCGACTGAACAATATCACGAATGCGCTGAGCGCCAACTTGCATTGAGACAAGGAGTTTGGATAAATCTTCTTTAAGAAATTCCACCTCCATCTCCTCCGCTTTGTCTTGAATCTGGGGCGTGGGCTGAGGATACTGCTCTTGGTACAGCTGAATCAACTCCAGTAAATCTTGGATGTAAGAGCTGGCATGAGTAAGATTGCCGTAGATGAAGTTGACTGGATTATTGATTTCGTGGGCAATGCCTGCCACCATCTGACCCAAACTAGACATTTTCTCACTCTGTACTAGCTGGAGTTGGGTGTGGTTAAGTTTGGTCAGCGTTTGGTTGAGCAGTGTAATCTGTTGTTGCGTTTGGTTATACAGTTGAGCCTGAGTAATGGCAACTGCTAGCTGATCTACCACCGCTTTGAGTAATTCTCGATCTAGTTGACTCAGATAATGAGCGTGCAAACCAATAAGATAGCCGCAGCAGCCATCTAGAAGCGGGATAGGGAGTGCAAGGTAGGCGTGAGCTTTCAACTCTAGAGGTGTTTGCTCTAACTCAGCATCAACAAACAACAGCTGAAGTGCCTCTGTCTGCTGTAGACAAGCTGCTATGTCTGTACACGAATTGGACTGAAACTTTCTTGGCTGAATCGTCAATGTTTGGGCGTGAGAGTCACCAACCAGCTCAAGAGTTTGGGATTTGGGATCGTACCAGCCAAACAGTACTCTATCAAGCTGTGTTAAGGTTGCCAGTTCTGTTACCGTCGTCTGAACAATGGTTTGTAGCTCTAAAGATTCTCGGATACGACACACCAAACGATTCAGTAGAGCTTCCTGCTCGGCACGAGTGCGGGTTTGCTCAAACAGCTGCACCTGTCGCCATGCACCAATCAGGGCAATCAGCAACAATCCGCCTAAAACGGTCGCCAAGAGGTTGAGTGCGCCTAAGTGAGATTCAATGTTCTGGCGAGGAATAACCAGCGCAATTGACCAATCCGCTTCCTTTAAGGGCACGTAGGCAACGTAGTTCCATCTGTCATTGACTCGTAATAGTTCAATCCCTGCTTGTTTGGCAACCATGTGCTGGGCGATCGCTGCCAGATTCGGATTGGAAGATTGTAAAAAGCTGGGTGCCTGACGCTCTGCGGAGCCAATCATCTTGGAGTCAGGATGGGCGATCGCTACCCCTTGTGAGTTGAGTGCAAACGCATAGCTGCCAACTCCCTGCTGGAGACTGCTCACTACCTGAATCACTCGGTCAACTTCGATCGCTCCAGCCATTACTCCCAGCACTTTAGTACCTGGAAGCCCCTTAATGGGAGCGCTGATATTAATTTGTAAGAGTCCTGTGGTGCGGCTGACTACAGGATTTGCTGCACTAACTTGCCCTGCCATTGCCTTGATAAACCATTCACGGTCTTTCATATTGTTGCGATGAGGACCGACGCTGGTATTCGCACCCCTGCCTTGAGAGTTGACAATTGACAGCTGGTGAATTTCTTTAAACCGTTGCGATTCGGACTTTAGATAAGGCTGGGCGACTGACCAATCCATCGAGCGCACGATGGGGCTGTTAGCCAGCATCTCTACTTCAGTCTTCCGATTAGATAGCCACTGGTCAATCTCATCCCGCCCCTGTTGGACTTTTAGTAAGGCTTGTTGTTGGAGGTTCGCAAGAATCAGTCCCCGCACAACCTGATAGCTAACTACAGCGATCGCACTCACTCCCAACGTTGACCCTGCTAGTATCGACAGAACAATCAGGTTACGAGGTTGCCATCTTTGCTTGTAGCGATGCTGCTTTCTTGGCATCCTTAGCCAGAACGCTTTAGAAAAATTGAATTTTTCCAATCTGGAAAATGCTTCCTGGCTACTTTTTTGCCTAACTGAGTCAGCCTTATTATTTAGGGACGACATTCTTAGTGCTACTTGTTATCGACTTGAGAAATAGGAGATTTCCAAGGAACTTAATATTGCGAAAGTTGAAAGTGTTCTATTTTACTCTCGGTTATTAGGTCGTTCCCTCTAAGAATAATTTTGAGATTTTCTATTCTTCCAACTTTTTTACTTACAAATTTAGATATTATCACCTGCTGATTGAACCAGCATTGGGATAACTACGGAATTTTCATCCTGTCAAAATCCAGAGTTGAGAGGTCAATGAAAGCACCTCGATTACTTCCTTAAGTAGCGACCAATGAGCGTATAGAGGTGACTTTAGCTCAGTACGGCTTAGTGCTAACAATGGATTCCCTGATTAAGGTCATATTTTTTACCTTTCCAGGCAGGGCATCGGGAAAAGATTTCTATATCCAGCTTTACGGATATACTTCCTATTCTGCACACCCTACTATCACAATCGGTTATTTTGGTTTTTTTCCAAAAAAAGTAGTTTGTTATACAAATCAGTAAACCTGATTTGCTATTGCCAGTCCAAATTTTCAAATAGCGAAAATACGGAATGTGCTACTTTAGGGTGCGAAATTGGGGTGAAATCGGCGTGCAAATAGCGGCTGGTTGTGTCAACGCTCTCATGCCCTAAGGTCGCTTGCACTAGATAGGACTGGAAGCGATGCCGATGAAAATTGACCTGTTCAAAGACAGCTACGTAGTGATGATAACGCTTTCTCTAAATTAGTAAGAGCGGAAGATAATGAAGAAAAAATAACCCCATTTTTGTTACTGGATAGAGAGATATCACACTTGCTATCGTTCAATTTTTCGCATTAAGTTCGCATTAAAATAAAGGGATTTGTATCCAATCACGACAATTCAAGAGGTAAAGGTAGCAGTGTTAGTCTGTGAGACTCGCTAGCAACTTGAACTTTCACAGAAAAAATTCGCAACGCTACTTAGGGTATCGTTACCACAGGGTAAATCGATGGGGCAACAAACCAAGGTACCTCTTACCACTTGCTTTGAAGCAGATGGAAACACTGCTGCATAAAATGGGGGAATAGGGCAAAGACCTACTAGCCTGGTATTTCAAGAAGCGGGAGTTGCGGCAGTGACATTTGTAGACAAAGGAAGGGCTGCCGACAACATTTTTGTTGCAGGTGGCGAAATGGGGAATCTGATGCGATCGCTCGATTGGTCGCAGACTCCCTTAGGAGACGTGACCCACTGGCCCCAAAGTTTGCGAAGCGCTGTCAGCATTTTGCTGCCTTCAAAAGCTCAAATTTGCCTGTTCTGGGGGCCTGAATTAATCGCGCTCTACAACGATGCCTATCGCCCTGCTATAGTATCGAAGCATCCTTGGGCACTGGGTCGCCCCGCCCATGAGGTGTGCAGCGAAGTTTGGGACGCGCTCAAACCCTTGCTAGAGGGAGTTGTCACCACTGGAGAAGCCTTCTGGGCGCGAGATTATTTGTTCTTTCTCAATCGCTACGGGTACAGCGAGGAAACTTACTTTGATGTCTCGTATGACCCCGTGCGGGATGAGAGCGGGGAAGTCGGCGGCATTTTTTGCATCGTCAGCGAGACAACTGGGCGAGTTCTGGGCGATCGCCGCTTACAAACTTTGGGACGGCTGGCGAACGAAACGGCTCAAGCCAAGACGGTTGAAGCTGCCTGTCGAACTGCAATTCAGGCTTTAGCCACCAATAAGTACGATATTCCGTTTGCCCTGCTCTATCGAGTGGAAGTAGATGGCAAGCAAGCTACTCTAGTTGAAACGGCTGGATTCGAGGCGAAAACCTCAGCAACGCCCACGAGCGTAGACCTGACTCAAGCCAATGACAACTGGGGATTGGGACAGATTTATCAAACTGGGCAAGCAGTCATTGTTGATGTAGCAACTCGATTCGGGGCGTTACCAAAGGGAGCCTGGGAAAAGTCGCCTATTGCTGCCTGGGTTGTGCCGCTGACCCAATCGGGACAACCTCAGATTGCTGGGTTTTTAGTGTTGGGAATCAATCCCCATCGAGCCTTTGAGAATGAGTATCGAGAATTTTTTGATTTGGTGGCAGGCAATGTTGCGACAGCGATCGCAAATGCCCGTGCGTTTGAAGGAGAACGCCAGCGAGTAGAAGCACTGGCAGAACTGGATCGCGCTAAAACGTCCTTCTTCAGCAACATCAGCCACGAATTCCGCACTCCCCTAACGTTGATGCTGTCCCCGTTAGAGCAGACGCTAGCCGAATTTAATGAAAGCATTCCGACCAAAGCGCGATCGCAACTCGAACTGGTGCAGCGCAATGGGAAGCGCCTGCTGAAGCTCGTCAATACGCTGCTCGATTTCTCGCGCATTGAAGCCGGACGCACTCAGGCAAACTACGAGCCAACCGATTTAGCAACCTATACGGCTGAATTAGCCAGTCTATTTCGTTCTACCGTTGAGCAAGCGGGACTGCAACTCACGGTTGATTGTCCTCCCTTGTCAGAACCGATTTACATAGATCGGGATATGTGGGAGAAGATTGTGTTGAATCTGCTCTCGAATGCCTTTAAGTTCACGTTTGAAGGAGAAATTGCGGTTGTTCTGCGTCCGGTCGGAGACCATGTTGAACTGATGGTGCGCGACACAGGTACAGGTATCCCAGCCGCCGAGCTTCCCAAACTGTTTGAGCGGTTTCATCGCGTTGAGGGCGCACGGGGACGCACCTTTGAGGGTACAGGAATCGGGCTATCGCTGGTGCAGGAACTCGTACATTTGCAGGGTGGGGCGATCGCCGTTGACAGTACGCTGGGTCAGGGCAGTACCTTCACTGTTCGATTGCCAATGGGAACGGCTCATTTAGCGAGCCATGACATTCACGCCAGCCACGCCCAAGCCTCCACCGCCTCCGGTGCAACTTCTTATGTTAAGGAAGCATTAGGTTGGCTGCCCGAAGAACATACAGCGCTGAGAATACAGACGGAAGAAAACGCTCAACGCTCAACCTCCAAGGCTCCCCCGGCGGCTGCCCGCATTCTGTTGGTCGATGATAACGCCGATATGCGCGACTATCTGTACCGTCTCCTTAGCCAGTTTTATCAGGTGGAAATGGCGAAAGATGGCGAAACCGCTCTAGCTTCCATATACAACCATGCGCCTGACCTGATACTCAGCGATGTGATGATGCCAGGAATGGATGGGTTTGAGTTGCTCAGGCAGTTGCGAGCTGATTCTAAAACTCGCGAACTTCCATTTTTGCTGCTTTCTGCTCGCGCCGGAGAAGCATCAGCAATCGAAGGATTGGAAGCTGGAGCCGATGATTATCTGGTGAAACCCTTTAGCTCCGGCGAATTACTTGCCCGCGTTGCTGCCAATTTAGAACTGGGGCGATCGCGCCAAGCGGCTGCGCGTCGTCGCATTGATGCGGTTGTGTCTTCTGTACCCGATTTTATTTACACCTTCGATTTGGCAGGACGATTCACTTACATCAACAAACCGCTGCTCGACCTTTTGCAGAAAACGTTTGCTGAAGCAATGGGCAAAAACTTTTTTGAATTGGATTACCCCCCAGAGTTAGCCGCCCGACTTCAGCAACAGATTCAACAAGTGATCGCCACGCGCCAACCGCTCAAAGATGAAACGCCCTACACCAGTGCCTTTGGGACAAGAGCTTACGAGTACATTTTCGTGCCGCTCTTCGATGCAGATGGTGCAGTAGAAGCGGTAGCAGGAACCAGCCGTGACATTACCGAACACAAACAAATAGAAGTGGCTTTGCGCGCCTCAGAGGAACGCTATCGAATGCTGTTTGAGTCCATTGACGAAGGCTTTTGCGTCATCGAAATGCTGTTTGATGAAAATGGCACGCCGATCGATTACCGTTTTTTGGAAACCAATCCAGTGTTCGAGGAACAAACGGGACTCGAACAAGCGAGCGGCAAAACAGCGCTTCAACTCGCACCGACGCTTGAAAAGCATTGGTTTGAAATTTACGGCAAAATCGCCATTACGGGCGAACCGCTTCGCTTCGAGAATCACTCCGAAGCACTGAACCGTTGGTTCGATGTTTATGCGTTCCGCATTGGGCAGCCGGAGAGCCACAAAGTTGCTATCCTGTTCAAGGACATTAGCGATCGCAAGCGCAGTGAAGCCGAACGAGAACAAATTCTGCAACGAGAACAAGCCGCACGGGAAACCGCCGAACGGGCAAATCGTATTAAAGATGAGTTTCTCGCAGTACTGTCTCACGAGTTGAGATCGCCTCTCAACCCGATCTTGGGCTGGTCTCAGCTACTTCAAAGCCGCAAGATGGATCAAGTGCGAACGACTTATGCCCTACAGATAATCGAACGCAATGCAAAACTGCAAGTGCAGCTCATTGATGATTTGCTCGATGTTTCTCGAATTCTCCAAGGCAAACTCAGTCTCAATGTCGATCCAGTCAATCTTGTAACCACCATCACTGCTGCACTAGAAACAGTGCAGTTAGCCGCCGCCGCCAAATCGATTCAAGTTCAGACAATCCTGGAACCAGAGGTTGGGCAAGTTTTAGGTGATTCAGGTCGGTTGCAGCAAGTCATCTGGAACTTGTTATCCAACGCCGTCAAGTTTACCCCGCCACAAGGACGAGTTGAAATTCGCTTACAGCAGATTGGGGCTGAAGCTCAAATTACGGTCAGCGATACAGGTAAAGGGATTCTCCCCCAATTTCTGCCTTATGTCTTTGAATACTTTCGACAAGCGGATAGCGCCACGACTCGACAATTTGGTGGATTAGGATTGGGCTTAGCGATCGTCCGTCAAATCGTTGAATTACATGGTGGCACTGTTTGTGTAGATAGCTCTGGTGAAGGGCAGGGAGCCACCTTTACGGTGAAATTCCCGTTGATGTCACAGCACTCAGCCCTTCCTCAAGCGGTTGGCGAGTCAAAATCTCTCTCCAGCTTGCAAGGCATCAAAGTGTTAGTAGTAGATGACACGACGGATATGCGAGAGTATGTCACCTTTGTCCTAGAACAGGAAGGGGCAGAGGTGGTGGCTGTCGCTTCAGCAGCGGAAGCTCTTGCCACGTTAGCTCAGTTTCAGCCAACGGTTCTGGTGAGTGACATTGGGATGCCCGATATAGATGGCTATATGTTAATGCGGCAAGTGAGAGCTTTGCCGTCAGCGCTAGGCGGGCAGATTCCAGCGATCGCGCTTACGGCGTATGTGGGGGAACTGAATCAACAACAAGCGATCGCTGCCGGATTTCAACGGCACCTTTCCAAACCGATCGAGCCAACCACGTTAATTGCAGCGATCGTCGATCTGATCCAAAAGGCAAATTAATACTGCTTACTGGTTCGATACTGCCCCTGCTGCGCTTTTCGGTGAACTACCCTTAGCACGGAAACTTAACTGTCATCTCTAGGTCTAAAAGTTCTATCAATCGCCGCAATACTCTGTCATTGCTCCCGATGATATGAGCAATAACACCAACCATCATTCATCTCAATAGCCCCGAATGTAACGGTAGTCTGAAATTAGCTGCAATTGAACGATGACAATTCGTACTTTTTAACCTCTAGCAAGAACCGCTATAGATTTTCTTTTCTCTGGAAAGGGCTAGCAACGGATTGTGGATATTATATGCCAGTAAAGTTGGTTGCTAGAGTTTTTCTAAGAACGCTGGTGTATTGAATGCCGATTCAACGCAGGGGGAGAAAGCTAAAAGTTTTTCTATTTTTATTTTGATATAGTTGCTAGTTCGCACTCTTTGAATTTTCCTTTTCCGTGTGGCGATCGCAAGTGTCTTAGGAACCTCTTGCCACGAGCTTAATCTAGTTTATCCAGGTCGAACCCCTGCTGAAATGCTGTGATCCCTGAAGCCCGGATACCCCGCCAGGAGATGATCCCCAGGATAGATGAACAAAACCTATGTTCAGTTCTATCTTTATTTATCAGAGCGGTCAACACGCTTAATATTCGGTCTTAGGGCATTAGCATCTCGCAACCAAAAAGTTTCATTAACCACATCTTTTTTTAAGGTTCGGGAAGCTCAAAGTTAATTTATTTTTTCAGATTGTGTCCGCCTATACATTCGCTTGAGTGACCAAGGCTTCAGGGGTGTACTTTTTGTGAATAAGGAGTTTAATAAAATGCGAATGAATACTTGTCATTGTTGCGGCAGTCCTCTTCTGCGTCATGCGCGCCAGAATGGGGTTTATTGGTTTTGTACTTCATGCCGACAAGAGATGCTGCCTGTAGCCTTGGATCAAAAACTTCATCAAGCGGTTTTGGGCGAGCGATCGCTTTCTCTGAAACTGGTGAAACCATAAAAAGGTTCCCAGTGCTTTTTTGGGCACGAAAAATTACCAAATTTCAGCTAAAGAAAAACTGAAAAGTCTATTGTTTGCCTGGTGCTACTGTTCCCAGCCTGAACCTGGAAACCTATTCACCCTTAGGTCAGGCGTTAGAATTCATCTGCCCTGATAAAATCAGCTTGGACACGGTTAGGGGCAGTGGATCATGCTGGCAGCGGTACTTTACGGACAAACGGATCTACGCCTGGAACAGGTTGCTGACCCTACTCCCTCGGCTGGTGAGGTAGTAATTCAAGTGGCAGCGGCAACGACTTGTGGCACCGACCTAAAGGTTTGGCGGCGCGGCGGTCATGCAAAGATGCTGAAGCCTCCTACTTTGTTTGGTCATGAGGCAGCGGGGCGGATAGTGGCGGTGGGAAGCGGAGTCCAAGGTTGGCAAGAAGGAGTTCGCGTCGTTGCAAATAATTCTGCTCCTTGCATGAATTGCTTTTTTTGTCAACGTCAAGAATATTCTCTTTGCCCTAACTTGACGTGGAATAACGGCACCTTCGCAGAGTATCTGAAAATTCCCGCCCCGATTGTGCAACATAACCTGTTGCCCATCCCAGATGACTTGCCCGATGCCTTGGCGTCGATGACTGAACCGTTAGCCTGCGTGCTGCATGGGGTAGCACGTTCTAATGTGAAGTCGGGCGATCGCGTTGTGGTGCTGGGAGATGGGGCAATTGGGTTGATGTTTGTGGCGGTACTGGCGCATCAATCAGCGTCGGTGTTGCTATTTGGGGGAAATGACCAACGGCTGGAAATTGGGAAAAAGCTAGGCGCGGTGGAAACGTTTAATTATCATCATCTGACAGATATACCGAGTGCGGTGAAAGAGCGAACCGATGGCTGGGGTGCAGATGTGGTGATAGAAGCGACGGGTGTACCCGCAGTTTGGGAGAGTGCGATCGCGTGTGCCCGTCCGGGTGCTACCGTCAACTTATTCGGGGGATGTCCGCGCGACACCACTATTACCGTCAATACCGAACAACTCCACTACAGCGAACTCACTCTAAAAGGCGTTTTTCACAACACCCCAAAATATGTACGAGATGCCTTATCTCTGTTGGCGAGTCGCGCCATCCCCTTAGAATTGCTTATCAGCGAACATCAGCCTTTAAAGCATTTAGAGCAAGTGTTCCAAGATATGAAGAATCGTAAGGTGATAAAGGTTGCTATCGACCCTAGCATGGCATCTTAAGAATAGGGATAGCTAAGAACAGGGTGCTGATTAGTGAAGTTTGTTTGCAGGTTTAAGGTCTAAATGAAAAGCGTTAAATTTTGGTCAATTCTGTCACTGGGAATTTTACTAGCACTCTCGACCACTAAAAGTGCCGACGCCCTACCCGGACAGAAAACAGAAGAAGTGATTGCCTGGATTAATTCTAATCCTACCCTTCGACCTTCTACAGGCGATGGGCTATTAGTGCAAAAGACCAATACAGCCGCCCAGCGATTTACTTTTCTCGCAACTGTCCTTCCTCCCGGCAGAGTCACTTTTCTTAAAGATCGGGGCACGATTCGCAGCGAACGCTTTTCTTTTTTTGACATGATTAATGGCGTTACTCCACAACGTCTAAAAGAATCGCTGCGGGTAATTTATGGGCCAGATGTCTATCAAGACTACGACCGCTCCCGAATCGTCTACGAATATCCCACACCACAAACTGTAGACTTAGCTCGTCGGCAGCGGCTTCCACTTTTAGCAGCACAGCAGGGTGAACTGCGTTTAGGAGAGCGATTTGGCTACTGGATGGAAATTGCCCAAACCAAGGAAGGGAAGGCCTATAACGGTCAAATGGTCATTTTTTTGAGAGAAGATTTAGACAAGTTGGAGACGGAACTGCGCGATCGCTAAATTACAGAAATGGCAAATTGCTAATTATTAACTAGATTCAAAAATTAGAATTTGCCATTTTAATTTAGTTGCACCGGACTTTAAAAAAAGAGACGCGATTAATCGTGTCTCTCCTACGTAATGAGTGCAATCCGTAGCGATATTGGTCGCTTACACGGACTACTTATTTTTATCCTTATCTTTGCTCTTTCCTTTTCCTCTGCCATCAAATTGTGTATTGCCAGTGTTTTCAGGAGTTGATACCTGTTGGCTTGGTGCCTCTATCGATGGCGCAGTGGATGCGGCTGGTGATGGCTTTGGAACTTCTGCTGGCTTTAGCGCTATAACCAAGCCGGTTACAGCGGTGAGAATGGCAGCAGTTGCGGTCATAATGCCCGGAACGGTATGAAACCATCCCTGTGATTTTGGTTCTTCAGACATCGGTGAATTTCTAGAATTTCCTGTTAATTTAATACGGCTAATTACTCGAATTTCCGAATAAACGATGCGAGTATAACAAATGCGATCGCGTCCGGCAAACGGGAAATATACCAGATTCAGTGCTATCTATCGTTTTCCTACCCCACCTTCAAATTAGGGAAAGACACGCCAAAACTTGATTTTGTTTTCTGGTTCTTCGCGGCTAGTGGCAACAGTGGGGGTGAAACTCTCTCTGAGGGTCGCTAGAGTAGATGGTATCCCAACACAGCTAAATCAGGATAAAGCGACAAGACTAGGAATCGCTAACCAACGAGAAGACCTGATATTTTTGGGTTCTGATAGAAGGTGTATTCATGATCAGCAAACAAGACTACACTGCACAAATACTTGACGGATGGATTTACCAAATCGTACCAGGGCATTATGGGCATCGTCTGGAGATTTGGAACCCCCAAGGCAACCCATATCGCAGCTTAAAAGCTTTTGGGCAATACGAAGACGCTGTAGCATTTGCTGAATCCTTAATTGCCTTGAGTAATAACGAAAGCAATTGGGTTCCTAACAGCGAGGACAGTCTTACCTTTGACCGAATGATGCAACAGCTAGTTTGCGTCGAATGCGACGACTTCATTTATAAAGAGTGGCACGTTAAATCTTACGAAGACTGTGATAATAACTGGAATCTTTATGCCCTTAATCCAGTCATCGGGAAAACTGAAGTTTCACTGAAGCGACAAGCAGATTTACAGGAAGCGATCGCGCAAGTCAAGGCTCAGATAGATGGGATTGAAGTGGTTAGCGTAGCAGCAAGAGATCGCGCACCCCGTTGTGAGCAAACTTAGCTTTATTTTAGTTGCATATTTTCTAAATTTTTACTGCCGTTTTTACAAATATATTTAATAAGTGTCAAGTCTCATCTGCATTTCCTATACACTCTTCACAGTAATGTCTTTTAGTTACACTGTGCAAGCAGCGTTTAGATTTATGCAACCGATTTCACCTCTCATCAAGTAACCTAATAGAGGATATTCATTTACTTAAGTTTACTTTTGATTTCAGAAAGAGCCTTTTCAGTTTCTTTTACTTTTGCTTCTTTTTTAACTTTTTCTAATTTCTCATCCAGAATAATTTCTATCCCCTTCTTTAGACTATTAAAATGATTCAAGCAATCTTCTTCACTTAATTCATGAATTCCTTTGCTTAAAATTGAATAAATGATTGTATTTTTAACTAATGATTCAGGCAAAATATCTTTCAACAAACCTATTTTTTCATTAACTCGACTACTATTGTAAATTTCTTCGTCCCATGCATCTGTCTTTTTAGCTTCTTGATGAGCTTCTTCAACTAAGTTTTCAAATATTCTTCTTAAATAAACAAAAGACCCAATACCGATTTTATGACTAACAAGGCCAATAGCCCTACTAAATTCTTTATAATTCTTTTCACCTAATACTTTTCTATATTTTCCTATCTCGGTCATGTTCAAATCTGCGATTGAAGGATACTGACCAATTTTTTGAATTGTACCGTTATCTATTTTAAAACAAAAGTGCATTTTGTGGCTACCATTTCTAGCACAACAAAAATTTAAATTAAATATTCTATTATTCATTTTCAATTCTTGTAAAGGGTTTAATTTAGAATTTTGGGATTTATTAATAGCAGGATTTGTTTTATCTTTAATCGCTTTTTGTAAATACCCTAATACAGGCTCCTTAATGCCAAGCAACTTTTTGAAAGTGCTGTGTTTTTCACACTTTGGGCAGAATGCATCAATTGAATCTTTAAAACTTTCAATTTCCTTAATTAGTTCCGAATTAGAATCAGCTTCAAAAGAAGCATAAAGTGGAATTTCTAAAAAAAACTCTATGGGAGAAGGAAATTTATTGTTTAAAATTGCCACCTTCGATATCTCCTTAGTAATAAAACTTAAAGAAAAACAGTAGGCTCCTAAGCTATAGCAATCCTATTTGAGTTTTGAATGGATAGCCGTTTATATACCCAACTTTTTGGAGAAGTCAGGTATCTCGCTTTCATGAATCATTTAGGACTGCTCTAGTATGGTTAGGTGAAAGCTTATGTGTTACATAATAACTACCATATCACCTGATTAGCCTACAGTCACACCTTCAATTTTTGCATCTGATTCCTCATAGAGCATCCGTAGTTTTTCTAATTTCTCCTCATCTGGTTGCCAAAAACCGCGACCATTTGCTTCTATCATTCTGGCGACAATATTGCGGAAAGCTTCGGGATTTGCCTCTCGCAATTTTTTTGCCATTTCTGCATCTAAAGCATAGGTATCTGCTGCTTGGTCGTAAACCCAATCATCGGTGAAATCAACTGTACCGCCCCAACCAATTAACGCTGTCATGCGTTGGGAGATTTCATAAGCACCACCGGAACCTTGATTCGCCATTGCCTCTGCCCATTTGGGGTTTAGCAATTTAGTCCGATACTCAATACGAAGTAAATCATCTAAGTTGCGGGGAGTGGTGTCTTTGGAGAAACTTTCGACAAAGCTGGCGCTAACTTTTTTGCCACGTTGTTTTTCCGCTGCCTTTTTCAAGCCACCCGTGTTAGCGTAATATTCTTGAATATCGGTGAGACCGTATTCAACCGAGTCGATTTCTTGGACAATGCGATCGCTTGTTTGCAACAACTGCGTCAGCACTTCCGGTCTAGCTTGTCCTTTGTCTTGTCTACCGTAGCTGAAGACATTGCGATCGCGCCAAGTATCGCCCAATTCATCGCCAGATTCCCAGTTACCATCAGTGACGCGATCGTTCACTAGAGAACCAAAATCACCAGCAGGATTAGAAAATAATCGCGCTGAAGCATTGTCTACACCTTGAGATTTCAAAGCTAAGGTGTGTTTGCGGATAAAGTTTTGGTCTTCCGGTTCCTCAGCATTTGCGGCGCGTTGAAACAAATCATCCAACAATTCAATAATGTTGATAAAGGTATCGCGGAAAATTCCCGAAAGATTCCCCAACACATCAATACGCGGATGACCAACTTCTGCTAAAGGTTTCAATTCATAACGGACAATTCTTCCCGTACCTTCCTTAACAGGTTCAGCACCCACTAATTCCAGCAAAATTCCCAAAGATTCGCCCTTCGTTTTAATCGCATCCAATCCCCATAACATCACCGCCACAGTTTCCGGATAAGAACCCTGTTCCTTAAGATGTTGGGCGATAATCTTTCTAGCAACTTCTCGACCCCTTTCATAAGCTGCTGGTGAAGGCATTCGATAAGGATCTAAAGCATGAATATTGCGACCAGTCGGCAATACACCAGCACCATCTCGTAACAAATCACCACCCGGTGCAGGCAGAATATATTCGCCATTCAGTCCTCGCAACAAATTAGTGAGTTCGTCACTATTTTGTTGTAACAAATCCCGAATTTTTATCGCTTCATCTAACTCTGGAAGATTAGAATTAATGCGGAATTTAACGTTCGGATCGCTTTTGGTTAGGGAGTCCCAGTGCGCTGACAATGCTGCCTGTTTGTCTCCACCTTTAGCAACTGCCTCAATAATGTCTTTTGGTAATTCAAAGTAAGCATCTAAATAGCTAATTAGTCCTTCTGGAGTTGGAGGTTCTCCCAGCGTATGCAAGCCAGAGGAGAAAAGACGATTTTCTAGAACTTGCAGATATTCGTACAACTTTACTAAGTAAGAATTAAAAATATCTGCACTAAACATTCGGGCATTCTCAGGAGTGAAGAAAATTCCTAACCGTTTGGCATCCTCAAAGGGACAATCTGCATCGACTCCAGTATCGACAATCTTTTTGCAAATTGCTTCCTTAAGGGCATAATTCTTCTCTGGATCTTCCCGATACTCCGAGATTAAATCGCGCAGCGACACCAATTCTTTGTACAATCCAGCACGACCATAAGGCGGCACATTATGGGAAATCAACACTCCGTAGCCGCGACGCTTTGCCAACATTGATTCAGAAGGGTTGTTTGCCGCATAGATATATAAATTGGGTATATTTCCTAGCAGAATATCTGACCAAGAATAGCCCGTATTACCGAGCGGAGATCCAGGCAACCATTCAACTGTTCCGTGCATTCCGAAGTGAACCACTGCATCAGATTGAAAGTCATTTTGCAACCACTTATAGAAGGCAGCATACTGAGGATGAGGTGTCAAATCGCGCTCAAACATTAGCCGCATCGGGTCGCCGGAAATGCCCAATGGTGGCTGTACGCCTATCCAAATATTTCCTAGTTGTATCCCACCAATTTGAAATTCATCTCCATAAGTTTTAATGCCAGTTCCAGTAAGGGATTTCCACTGTTTTTCGATGCGAGTCGTTAGCAAATATCCCAGCCATTTTTCTAAAGTTCGGGCGTTGACGGTATTTACTCCCCCAAACCCCTCTGCCAACTGGGAGTGGGAGGCTTCTCTTGCCCCCTCCCCGTGAACGGGGAGGGTTGGGGTGGGGTTCTCATCCGCCTCTTTCACTATGCGAATTAATTCTTCCCCATCTTCTGGTAATTCGCCTACGTTGTAGCCTTGGTCTTTGAGACCTTGGAGAAATTTAATTAGACTTCGCGGTACATTCAATAAAGCCGCTGTACCCGTCGCACCATATCCAGGCGGAAAACCATATAAAATTACGGCAATTTTACGTTCATCTGTTGGCTTTTGCCGCAGGGAAATCCATTTTTTCAACCTTCCTGTTAAACGCTGAACTCGTTCTGGAATTAAGTAAATATCTTCTCCGACCAACCCACCGAGAGGAACTGGATCGATTGCCCCATCCAGTTCTGGCAAAGCATATAAAACGACACTTTGCAATCCGCCAACACCCTGCCGCGTCCAAGAATGAATATCTTGAATTAGTAGCGGTGCAGCGACGATATAGGGTACATTCTTGGCGGTGAGAATGCGCTTGGCTACTTCTACTTGTCGTCCTGCCTCCATCGACCCCGCAGGGCCACCGACGAGGGGAAAGCCAATCGTAGAGACAATTGCATCTACTGGAATCGCATCTTCAGACAGGGATGGAGTCTCAAGATGACCGAGTTGTCGCTGTTGCATTTCGTAGTCTGTGGTCATCCAATCCCGCACCGCCACATGACCTTCAACGCCGTTGATAAAAATTGGCAAGGGTATTAACCCAGCTTTCTCAAAGTGGCGAATGAGTTGGGGAATGTAAGGCTGTTTGGTGATAACGTGCTTGCGATAAAGCAGAATTCCAACAGTTGAGTGGGGACACGGTACTGCCGTATCCCTACTTTGATACCATTCCAAATATGCCTTTGGTGATTCAAAAAAGCCTTGATAATCGGGATGCAGTAATCCCATATTTGGAGTTTCAACGGGCGGCGGAATTTCTCCCGCCTTCAACTGCAAATATTTTTCTGCCAGCGTCCAGAACATGGACGCGACATTTTCGGTTCCACCAGCGTTCCAATAACCGTAAATAATCAGCCAGTTGCGTAAGTCTTGCACTTTCTGCACTGGCACAAATTTTAATAACTTTGGCCCAACTTTTAAAAAGCTAATATAACCCGCAAGTTTGTCTTCTTCTCGCCCGTTGCTGAATTTGTCGAGGATGAATTTAACAGGTTTGGGCATTCCCTTGGGTTTGTCGCCAATTTTGAACGCGCCTATCTGAGTGAGGCTCATCAATTCCAAGGCTGACTCGAAGACGAGGCGAATGGGGATATTTTGCACCCTTTGGCGCAACCACATCACTTGGTCGTAATCAAATAGCAGACTACCGAAAAAGACATCTGCCCCTTGGAGTGCGGCTTCTACGGCGTCTGGTTCCGTTGTGAGGGCGCGATCGCTAAACACCCGAATATCCAACTCCGGACAGCTAGCCTGAGCCAAATGAGCTGCCTTCCGGTACAAGTCAGCGTTGAATGATTCAAACCCAGCAATTAGAACAATGCGTTTCATGCCCAGAGATCCTAAAGGTTCCTACTTTCGATCTTAAGCAGGAACCTTAGGATGGGACGCCGAAGCCCACCCCGACCCTCAGATTGCTTTTAGTAACTCGCCCTGAGCATCCCGCTGAAGATATTAAAGTTCTTATCAATCAAACCGATTAAACTCTGAGCATTAGAGAGCGATCGCGGTGGGTTAGAAACCAGCGTATCTAAGGCAATCAAGCGATTAAAATCAATTTTGATGTCACCAGTCCGCTCGGTTTTCCCGTCGCTTTCATAAAACTTGACCCCCACCTTCTTTTGCATAATCTCGATCAACTCCTGCGCCATGATGCCATAGCCAATCGTTGTGGGATGAATGCCATCGAGAGAGAATAAGCCGCCTTGGGTGCGACCCGTTGCATCAGATTTAAAAAAGCGGGAGTCCGGTACGGGTGAAAGTGCCTGAAGCTCAGGCGGCAACTCGTACTGACCACCCACTTCATCCCACCAACTCGGTCTGGCTTCCGGGTCTTGAATATAGCGCCTGGATGCCAAACGATCCAACAAGCCAGCCATTTCAAACAGATACCAATCTCTGCCTTCTTGTCGAGCCTGACGCACCGCCTCGGTTATAAAGTCGTTGTACTGGTCAATGGCACTATCGATTGCTCGTGCCTCTTCCTCTAGCAAGTAGGGGTGCTTATCGGGATCGAAGTCTTCTTCGGTAAGCCAAGGCAAGGAGTAGTAAGGGAAGTATCGAGATCCCGGCTCAGCTTTATTTCCCTGCTCATTTTTATTGATACCACGGGCAAAAGGAACGATCGTGACGTGAGGAACCGTTGCCAAGATTACATGGCGAGCGCGGATTTGCTTCACTTCCTTAACTAGCTTGTCCAGTTCCGCCTTAAAGTGAATCGGACGCCAGACGGTATAGCGATCGTTGACCGCCATATCGTCATAGCCATCAGCGCTCCAAGCCGCCTTGAATGTCAGAATACTACCCAGCGCATTATTGCCACCGATAACCACAATCAGCGTTTCAATGCCGTCTCCATCGCCAGTTTCTTGCATCCCCTCAGCACCTAGTGCTGCTGCCGCTTGTAGTGGTGTCAGCGCGTTGCCTCGTGCATCTCGTGCCGAATTCAAAACTCGGATAGCAGCGCGTTCGTTATGGTACTCGACAACCTGCCGGAGATAATCGTCTTTAGGCGGATTTTTCCGAATGATGTCTAGGCAAATGTCCGCAGTGCGCGACAGGGTATTCCGCAAATCCCACCCATAGACTGCCAGGTTGTGATTAATCCCTCGTTGAATTGGGAAGCGGGAACCTGCGTCACGTTCCCAATAATCCTCTATATCGTCCATGTAGCGGCGTATAAACAACAGCGCTGGGGCGAAATCCAACCAGTTGATGTCACCAAACTCCCGATCGAGTTGTCGAGCCAGATGTTCTAGGTTGATCGGAAACCCATCTCCTGGCCCCTCATAGGTGGGATAACGCATCTGGTTAGACCAGCCCATTTCCTTGGCAATCATCATCGGATAGGAGAGGCTAGTATTAAAAATTGCCCCACTTTGAAAGCCGTGAGAGAGAGAGTCCCCAATCGTGACCAGCCGATGCTGGGGAGTGCCTTGTCTATTCACTTCAACGGAAATGCCCAAGCTGGGATCTGTAATGGGTTTCCGCGCCTGTGCCTGAATAATTACATCGTCTGGCGTGCGATCGCGCATTCGATTTCCAGAGTTGGTCATAAAGTCTCCTGATTAAAAAAAGCGAACATTAGTTACCAGATGCTCCACAACCGATGAGATCAAATCCGGAATTTATGTTAAATCAGCAGCGGTTTCAAATTAGCCGGTAGAATCTTATAAAAAATAAGATTTAATTAAATATTGTAGCAATCTGTAATAACATTTAAAATTTTTATCTGAAAACTGGGCAGGAGATTATATAGAGGTTTTACTAGGAAAGTTACCTCGAATTTCAAAAATTTTAGTTTAATTAAAAGCCAGATACTTAATTCACCATTAATTATCATAAGCCAGAGAATTGATATTAGATAGAATGTATTCCCCAATACTGGAATCGACGGAGATAAAATAGGAAAATCTACAGAGGAGGGAAGTTATAACTGAAGTTATACTATCGAAATTTATTAAGCATTCAGTTATAAAATGCAAGCGTATCGCGCAAGCAGTGTAACTCTCAGTTGCTGCGGTTTTGGGTAGTGGTAAAATAACACAAAAGCTAGACTTGACCAATGGCTTTTTCTTGGCTAACTTACGAAAAAAGTTAGCAATATTCAATTCAGGTGAAATCTATGGCTTTTAATATTAGTGCGCTGAAATTACCCACACTCAAAATCGGCTCTGATGGAGCAGCAGTCAGCGCTTGGCAAAGCTTTTTAAAAGAAGCTGGTTATCCGATAGGAACCGTTGATGGAGACTTTGGCAAGATTAGCGATACAGCTACCCGCAGTTATCAGCAAAGAAATAACTTGCCCGTCAATGGAGTGGTGGATAATACCACCTACACCAAAGCTTTAAGTGACGGTTTTATTTATAAAGTTCCGAATCTTACGGCGGCAATGTTGCTTGCTTATCTGCGCTTTGGTGAGGCAGAGGCTAAAGATTTACAAAAGTCTTTGAATACAATATTGGTTCCGGATTTGGTAGTAGATGGAGACTTTGGAGCGAGAAGTAGCCAAGGGTTAGCCCAAGCTTATCTGCAAAGAGATGTACGCTTGCGTAGTGAATTAGAGGATTTACTTTCTGCAACGACTAAGCAGAAATTAGGCGCAGATTTTATTCCTGCAATGGATATCCTCAACGCCTATGCCAAAAGAATTAGATTTCGCCTGAGTGGCCCGCATTGGTATGACAACTTTCCGACTAGCCGCTCGATTTCTGATTTAGCTTCACCTTTTCGAGAAAAAGTAACAGCTTTTCAAAAAGCTTTAATTGATGCGGGTGCCCAAACTATTATTGCTGCTACCTATCGACCTCCGCAACGAGCCTACATGATGCACTATTCGGCTAGAATTAGCCGAGGAGAAATTAGAGCAGAAAATGTGCCAAGGATGGCGGGAGTTGACATTCAATGGGTACATTATACGAACGCTGTATCCGTGCAAGCCGCACAACGGATGGTGAATGAATTCGGGATTGGTGGGAATCCGGTTGCTCTCAAATCTCGACATACTGAAAGGCTAGCCATCGATTGGAACATTACCTGGGCAGGAGTTCTGAAAATTAAAAAGAGGGATGGCACGCTGGTTAATATTGGCGCTCCCACGAATGGTGCCAATAATACGGTTCTCTATAGTGTGGGTGCATCTTATGGTGTCTTTAAGCTAGCAAATGACCCGCCCCACTGGTCAGTTGATGGTCGCTAAGGCTTGCACTCATTTTTGAGTTTAGATTGTAGAGACGCAATTAATTGCGTCTCTCTTCATCGGTAGTTACAGAAATTGAAATCGGGCAATTAAATCGGGCAATGGTAAAGCAAAATAGTATGAAAACAAAAGGTAAACTTTGCTGATTGCCGAACCTCTACCAACTGACACCGATGCAACTTCAAAGATTTGACCTCAGCGCGGTCATCATCCGCACAACCGCGATCGCTTTGTTGGCATTAATCGCTGGCTGTTCATCCGATCCCTATGCAGAATCAGCACTTGAGCCAAATATATCCTCGAATCGCACCGCAACTACAGCAGAAGTGGGTTTAGCACGTCACTTGAAACGCATCAAAGCCAAATTTTACGGTGCATATTGGTGCCCTTTCTGCACAAAACAGAAAGAACTGTTTCCAAAAGAGGCACTTGGCTATATCAACTACATTGAGTGCGATGCTGGCGGTCAAAATCCCCGTCCAGACCTTTGCACGAAGGCAAAAATCAAAAGCTTTCCCACCTGGGAGATTCAGGGGCGGCGTTACTCAGGTCTGCTTTCTTTAGAAGAACTCGCCGAGTTATCCGGGTATAAAGGCGATCGCAACTTTCAAAACCGAATTTGATAAGGCTTACCCAACGCTGCGCTCAAATGAACCATGCCATGCCCCTACGAGGGTTCTCTCATTGTTGCGGCACAACGGTAGGAGAGGGAATTGGTTCTGCTTGTCCGGCTTGTACTAGAGCTTGATAAATGGCAGCAGCCACCTCAGCGCGAGTCGCAGCCTGATTCGGTTTGAGCAAGTTTGGATACGGGTAGTTGATTACAAGACCGGCGGCTGTAGACGCTGCTACACCTTGTATTGCGTACTTAGGAATCTCACTGGCGTCTTGATAAGTCTGTAAAGCTTGAGCCGGATTGGACGGCGGTTTAAGCCCTAAGCCGCTGGCAAGCGCAACCAAAACTTGCGCTCTCGGAATCTCTTGGTTGGGTAGAAACCGATTTCTCGGATATCCTTTTAAAAAACCCGTTGCCACAGCTTGCTTGATCCCTGCTTCAGCCCAGTACCCAGCGGGAACATCTTGAAAATTCACAGCATTCTGAGCGGGTTTTTGACCAAAAGCTTTCCGCAACGGAGCCGTAAATTCTGCTCTCGTGATCGGTTGATCGGGGCGAAAAGTCCCATCGGTGAAACCCGCAAGGATGTTGCGCTCAACCAGCGCTTGAATGTAAGGACGCGCCCAGTAATTATCGGGAATATCGGAAAAGTTGATCGGTTTAGCTGGGGCAGAAGCCGTGGGGGCTGGTACGGGAACAACCGCCACTGGGGCGGAAGGTGCAGGCGCGGGTACTGTAGCGGGGGCGGCTGACGGCGCTGGGGAAGGTGCGGGTACGACGGGTACGGGAATAATCGGGATGCTTCTCGATACTGTGTCTGGATCGTTCGGGATGACTAGCGTTCGGTTTGGGTCGTTCGGTGAAGCAGAAGGTGTCGGAAGCGTTTGCTGGGGGCGCGATTCTCCGGGTATCACTGCTGGTAGCGGCGCTGCTGGCGTTGGACTTGCCGTGGCGTCAGGAGTCGGCAATCCGCCCAAATTCACTCCTGGCTCCCTTCTACCTATCGACCAGAAGAAAATCGTGCCAATCACGCTGAAGGCAACAACAATGCCAATCAACTCATCAAAGCCAAGCCGAGAGGAACGTGGATCGGGCGGAGGTGAATTTGTCATTTACCTGAGTTCATGCAGCAAGTAGCTTATACCCTAAAATGCCAAGCTAAGTCATCCTTCTTAAAGCAAGAATTAAAAATTTTTGGAGGACAGAACATGAAACTTGTTTTGATAGAAAGTCCTGGGAAACGGCAGAAATGGCAGAAAAGCCTTGGTTCTGGCTATCGCGTGATGGCAAGCATGGGTCATGTCGTTGAATTGGCTAAAGATGGGGAAGATGCACTGGGATTTGACCTATCAGGCGATCGCGTTACTTGTCGGTTTGTCCCCCGTGGCGACCGAGGCAAAAAGGTTCTCACCGAACTGAAACAAGCTGTCAAATCAGCAACCGAAGTCATATTTGCAACTGACCCAGACCGGGAAGGTGAGGTGATTTCTTGGCATCTCGCACGAGAACTCAAGGTGAAAAATCCCCGGCGAGTAGTGACGAGCGAGATTACAGAAACTGCGATTAAAAAAGCAGTGAGCAAACCCCGTCCCCTCGACCAGAATCTCGTAGATGCAGCGCTTTTGAGGACGTGTCTCGACAAGCTGGTTGGTTTCAGAGGCTCCCCTCTCGTTTGGTCGCTCAAAAACGGAGCCAAGTCAGTCGGTCGGGTTCAAAGCGCGACCTTGCACCTATTATGCGATCGCGAGAGAGCGATTACAGCCTTTGTCCCTGAAGATTACTGGTCTGTTTACGTTGACTACGCCGAGGGTTTTCGAGCCTTTTATGCAGGACAAGTGAATCGTTCCGAGGAGTCTGAAGTAGAGGAAACCGATGATTCTGAGTCTCCTGATAGCAAAAAAGCTGCTGAAGGAACCAGAGTGACAACACAAACTCAGGCGGATCAACTGGTGGCGACGGCAAAGAGTCATCCTCATCAGGTAGTCAGCACCCAAGGTAAAGTGAGTTTTAAAAAACCACCCGCCGCATTTACCACCAGTTCCCTTCAGCAGGCAGCAGGAGCGCGTTTAAAGCTGAATCCAGAGAAAACGATGCAAGTGGCGCAGAAGCTGTACGAGCAAGGATACATCACTTATATGCGTACAGATAGCCCAACTTTATCTGAGGAGTTTTGTGCTTCGGTGCGGAAGTATCTGGAGCAAAATGACCCAGAGAATGTCCCTGAAAAGGCGGCTGTTCGGAAAAGTGCAGCACTTTCCCAAGAAGCGCATGAGGCAATTCGACCAACAGAGATTACCCGGCTACCATCCGTCATTAAAGCAGAGTTAACACCCGAAGAAGCTGGATTGTATGACTTGATATGGCGACGCGCGATCGCTTCTCTCTGTCAATCAGCGCGACTCTTGAAGACGAGAATTATCACGAAATCTGGTAGCGTAACTTGGCAAGCTTTGGGTCAGGTGCTACAGTTTGAGGGCTATCTGCGCTACTGGCGAGATATTGGTTCAGACCAAGTGTTGCCGACGCTGAAAGAGGGGCAATCGCTTACCTGTACCCATGCGGGTGCCGATAAGAAGCAGACAATGCCACCTCCCCGTTATTCTGAGTCTAAGTTGATTCAGGTGATGGAGAAACAGGGGATTGGGCGTCCTAGCACCTATGCTCCGACTGTAAAGACTTTGAAAGAGCGGGAATATGTGGTTCTGAAGAAGGCGCTGCTTGTTCCGACCCAGCTGGGGATGGAAGTTGATGAGTTTTTGGGTCGAGTGTTACCTGAGCTAATTCGTGCAGATTTTACGGCAAAGATGGAGCGGGAATTGGATGCGATCGCTCACGGTAAGCTGGACTGGCAAAAGTATTTGACTAGCTGGAACCGCGATTATTTTGCCCCAGCGCTCAAGAAGGCCGGGGCAAGAATTCCCGCTTCTATGCCGACTGCAACGAACCCAAGCCGCGTTAAGGTCACTCAATCTGTTCATGAACCCCCGGATGCTCACACCGATACTCGCACTGAGAGTCGGTCTGAACTTACTAATATTCGGTGTCCGAAATGCAAACATCCGATGACGAGGGTTTACTCCAAGTCTAAAAAACTTCAAACAGACCATTTTTTGAGCTGTGATGAGCGCAATAATGGCTGCGGTGCTGTGATGTTTTTTAACGTGTCTACCCTAGAGTATGAATTGCCTGACGCTAAACGGAAAAATCCACCGCGTTCTGACACGCCTTCTCAGCATTCTTGTCCGATTTGTGGCTCGCCCTTAGAGCGTTACAAATACACCAAAAATGGTCAAAATAAGGTAATGTTGCGCTGCTCCAACTCTAAAACTAAACAAAATAAATGTAAAGAGGTCGCATTTTTTGAGAGTAAAAAAGGTAACTGGTGGTCGCCGAAATTTGGCGAGATTGGAGCCGGGTAATCCAGCCATGATTCTTCGGCATAACTGTGGTTTGATTGATTACTTTACAGACTGCATTGATTTAAAAAATTATCTGCTGATGGTTTAAGAGTCTGGATTGTAAGCAATCAGTAAACTCAAGCTTGCACTAGAAAAAACGCCAATTTAGTCCCTCAATTCCTTTAATTAAATCACATTTTTTGAAGAGATATTCTAAGCTAAAGCACAATTTTTTTATGGGGATGGGGGCATTTTAACACTTTTTAATTGCCCTTACACATAGCTGGAGATGAAATAGCAATGTGTAAGCACGCTTTATTTGGCGTAGCAGGTATGAAACTACAGGTTTCCCCAATTATTCCCTCTTGCATGGTCATCAATGCAGCTAAATCCAAAAGGATAACCAACCTTTTTTGCCGTAATGCTTACTCAATAAAAAAGGTAATTTTCTGTTTTTTACCGTTTATTTATAGAAAGGAAAATCCAAGCGAAATATTCCTGTTTTTTATAAATTTTACAATCAAAACCCATAAAAAATACATTTTTTTACGTTTTCAAATTTAAATTTTAAAAAAATGCAACCTATAGCTCTAGCCTACTTGCGATTCTAAATCAGCAACTTTAAATACTCTAACTTTTGCTGTGTCTGGGTTTTGACCCCTAAAAAATTTTTTAAACTCGATCCCGTGGCTTTACACCCTGTAAGCAAGACTTAGTAAAGAATTTTTAAAAAAGTGCCTATTGTACCATAAAAATGCAGTTATAACAGAATTTGTTAAAATAATTAACTTGCTTCAAGGGGCTGAAATTGCTATTATTTAAATTCCTGTTTTGCCTATCTCTGTGCAGGTTACAAAGCTTTCACCCATGCTGAGAATATTGAGCTGGGTGTACCCACCCGTGTGAAAATAAACAACAAACTTCCACCGGGTTAATTTGAGTGAATATACAACTACACTAAAGCGGAATAACTTGGTATCATAACCCTTTGAACCAGGAACGTCACTAGCGTCAGGTTGAGGAATGAAGTCTGATAAATCATTGATAAACAACAAAATTAAGCGGCAACTGCAACAAACACCTGTGGCGATTATCGGAATGGGTTGCATTTTTCCGCAAGCCAGGACTCTAGAAGAGTATTGGGAAAATATCGTTACAAAAACCGATTGTATCTCTGATGTTCCTCCCTCACGCTGGCGGATTGAGGACTACTACGATCCAGATCCCAAGGCACCAGATAAGACCTATTGCAAACGCGGTGGATTCATCCCGGATATTGATTTTGATCCGATGGAATTTGGGTTGCCTCCCAATATTCTAGAGGTGACAGATGTCGCCCAAATGCTCTCGTTGGTAGTTGCCAAACAGGCAATGGAAGACGCTGGTTACGGTGAATCCAGAGATTTTAATCGAAAAGGCACAGGCGTCATTCTGGGCGTCGGGGGCGGGCAGAAACTAATTACGCCGCTAACTACCCGTTTGCAATATCCCGTTTGGGAGAAGGTTCTCAAAAACAGTGGTGTATCTGACGAAGATACCCAAAAGATTATTGAGAAGATAAAACTTGCCTATATCGGCTGGGAAGAAAATTCTTTTCCGGGCATGCTGGGGAACGTGATTGCCGGACGAATTGCCAACCGCCTAGATTTAGGGGGAATTAACTGTGTTGTGGATGCAGCCTGTGCCGGGTCATTAAGCGCCCTGCGTATGGCTTTGAGTGAATTGACCGAGTATCGTAGCGACATGATGATCGCGGGCGGTGTGGATGCCGACAATTCGATCTTCATGTATATGTGCTTTAGTAAAACGCCTGCCTTTTCTAAAGAAGGGAATTCTCGTCCCTTCGATATAAATTCCGACGGGATGCTGTTGGGTGAAGGCATGGGGATGATGGTACTCAAGCGTCTTGAAGATGCCGAACGAGATGGCGATCGCATTTATGCCGTCATCAAGGGAATGGGCACCTCCAGCGATGGCAAATCTAAGAGCATTTATGCCCCTCGTTCGGAAGGGCAAGCCGTAGCGTTGCGTCGAGCTTATGAAGATGCTGGATTTTCACCCTCAACCGTCGGTCTGATTGAAGCTCATGGTACAGGAACCGTCGCTGGCGATCCGACAGAGTTTGCAGGCTTAAATGAAGTTTTTAGCCAAAACAACCCCCAAAAACAACATATTGCTTTGGGGAGTGTTAAGTCTCAGATTGGACATACAAAAGCAACAGCAGGTGCAGCCAGCCTGATCAAAACGGCTTTGGCTTTGCACCACAAGATATTACCCCCCACGATTAATATCACCCAACCCAACCCTAGACTTAAAATTGAAGAATCACCCTTCTATTTGAATACCGAAACCCGACCCTGGATTGGCATTGATGCTGAAACGCCAAGAAGAGCAGGGGTCAGTGCGTTTGGCTTTGGAGGCACAAATTATCATGTCGTCCTCGAAGAATATCAAAGGGAACATCAGCAGGCTTATCGTTTACACAGTACGCCAGCGACCATTCTGCTGGACGCTCCAACAGTAGGAGAATTATTAGCGAAGTGTGAAACCCTAGAGTCGCAATTAGCAAGCGATCGCGGTACACAACATTACACAGAACTTGTCACCGCTGCGAGTTTGAAAATTCCCGTTGCCTCAGCCAGAGTGGGATTTGTCGCCACCTCTGCCGCAGAAGCGCGTGAATTATTGCAGATTACGATTGACTTACTGAAAAACAAGGCAACAGCCCAATCGTGGGAGCATCCCAAAGGAATCTATTACCGCAAAACTAGCCTGAACCCCCAAGGGAAAGTAGTAGCGCTGTTTTCGGGGCAAGGTTCGCAGTATTTGGAGATGGGTAAGGAACTTGTCCTTAACTTCCCTCAGCTTCGCCAAGCTTACAGCGATATGGACAAATACCTGGGTAAAAATGGGTTGCCACCCATTTCCCAAGTCGTTTTCCCGTGTCCTGTTTTTGACAACGCCCAAAAGGATGCCCAAATTGCGGCATTGCAACAAACCGAAAATGCCCAACCCGCAATTGGTGCCTTGAGTTTTGGTCTCTACAAAATTCTAGAAGAGGCAGGGTTCAAGCCTGATTTTGTGGCAGGGCACAGCTTTGGGGAACTGACGGCACTATGGGCGGCGGGCGTTCTGAATGACGAAGATTACTTTTTCCTCGTCAAAGCCAGAGGTCAAGCAATGGCATCTCCCGACGATCCAAAAGTCGATACCGGCATGATGCTGGCGGTGAAAGGGGATATTTATAAAGTCAAAGAAGTTGTCGAGAATTTCCCCAAAATCACCATTGCCAACTGGAACTCTAACAATCAGGTGGTATTAGCGGGAGCGAAGGGAGAAATCGCCAAAGTCCAGCAGAAATTGGAGCAGCTTGGGTATTCGGTTGTTTTACTACCCGTTTCCGCAGCTTTCCATTCACCGTTTGTCGCTCACGCTCAAAAACGGTTTGCGGAGGTGCTGGATCGAGTTACTTTCAATCAGCCGAAGATCCCGGTATACTCCAATACAACCGGAAATCTTTATCCAGACAATTCCCATACCATCGGACAAACCTTAGCTGCACATATTGTCAATCCTGTGCATTTTAAGCAGGAAGTTGAAAATATTTACGCAGCCGGGGGATATTTCTTTGTCGAATTTGGCCCTAGGAATATCCTGACCAATCTGGTGAAGAATATCCTCGAAAATCGACCCCATTTGGCGATCGCTTTGAATGCTAGTAGCAAAGGGGATAGCCAGCGCCAGTTGTGCGAAGCCTTTGTTCAGTTGCGCGTGGCTGGCTTGTCTTTACAAAACCTCGATCCTTACCTAGTTAAACCAAAAGCATCCAATTCTCAGCAAAAGAAGAGATTGAATGTGCCTTTAAACGGCGCTAACTATGTTAGTGAAAAAACCAAAGCTGCTTTTGAACAAGCTTTGCAAAACGGACACCAAGTTAAGGGAAATCCAGAAAGGGAAAACCGGAATGGGAAATCGACACAGGAGCCGAAGAAATCTTTAGCCCCGAAACCAACACCACAAATCGCCCCAATCCCTAGTCCTCAACCCGTAATTCCCGTAGCCGCAATTCCCGTAGTCAAAATGCCAGAGCCGATACCAGTTCCACCCGCAACCAAATCAGAGGCGCAACCAATGCCACAATCTTCTGGAAATAATCAGGGTCTTCTAGAAAGTTTAGAGCGCAACATGATGCGCTTTCACGAGCATCAAGCTGCCAGCCAGCAAGTTCACGAACAATACCTGAAAAATCAGTTGGAATATTCCCAAAGATTTTTCCAGCTCATGCAGCAACATTATTCCCTTTTGGGTGCTGGTAATGGTGCCAATGGGTCAGTTGTGAATGGTCAGGTGTCAATCGCGCCCGTTCGGAGCTTGGAACAAGGGCAAAACGGACAAGCGACATCTGAAAAACCACAGTATTCGGTTGTTGCCCCCACTACCCCGGCTGTTGCGCCGACGCCTGTGCCAGATGCCGTCTTTGCCTCGGTGCCAGTGTCCCAACCCGTTTCCAGCAATGGTTCGCAGCCAGCTCAGGCTCGCCAAGTAGAGACAAGCCTGCAAAATCAAATTGCTCAAGCAGAGCAGGTAGAAGTTGCGCCATCAATCATTGAAACAACCTCTAGTCCGTCCGTAAGTCCGTCTGTAACAGCGCCAGCGGTGGATTTGACCCCCCTGATCGAATCCCTGTTAGAAGTAGTCAGTGAGAAGACGGGCTACCCCACGGAAATGCTAGAGCTTTCGATGGATATGGAAGCGGATTTGGGGATTGACTCGATCAAGCGGGTGGAAATCTTAGGAGCAATGCAGGAGCTTTTCCCTGATTTGCCGCCGGTGAATCCAGAACAGTTAGCCGAACTCCGCACCCTCGCTCAAATTGTTGAATATATGGGCAACAAAGCTCCATCAACAGAGGTCGAGGTTTCCTCTCCAATGGCAGCAGTTTCAGCGAAGGCAGAAAACGGATTTGCCTCCCAGGAGAAGGCAACTGCTCTGATTCAATCCTTGTTAGAAGTGGTCAGTGAGAAGACGGGCTACCCCACGGAAATGCTAGAGCTTTCGATGGACATGGAAGCGGATTTGGGGATTGACTCGATCAAGCGGGTGGAAATCTTGGGAGCAATGCAGGAGTTATTCCCTGATTTGCCGCCGGTGAATCCAGAACAGTTAGCCGAACTCCGCACCCTTGCTCAAATTGTTGAATATATGAGCCAGGAGTCGCGGGTGGCTGAAAAAAAAACTTAACCCCAGAATCGCAGCAAGCTGAAGCTGAAGCTGAAGCTGAACACAAGATTAAACGCGGTCGGGCGAGGCTCCAACCTCTGAGTGAGGCAGATTATTTGGATTTCACCTTGCCCGACCATCACATTTGTTTGCTGACCGATGACGGTAGCCCTGCCAGTATCAGATTGGTCAAGTCTCTTTCAGACCGAGGGTGGAAAGTGGTTGTATTAAGTTTCCCCGAATCTGTTATTGCCCAACGGCTACCGTTACCGGAAGGAATTAGCCGTGTGGTGCTGGCAGATTTGAGCGAGGAGCATTTGAAACAACAGCTAATGGCGATCGCGCAAAACTACGGCTCGATTGGCGCGTTCGTTCATCTGCATCCCTCAATTCAAGAAAGTCTTGGGCAGGAATCGGAGAAAGCTATCCTCAAGCATATCTTTCTGATTGCTAAGCACCTCAAAAAATCCCTGAATGAAGCAGCACGTCAAGGACGCAGTTGTTTCCTCACCGTGAGCCGCCTGGATGGGCAATTCGGTTTAAGTCGCAAAACAGAGTTTAGCGCCATCGGTGGGGGGCTGTTCGGCTTGACAAAAACCCTCAACCTGGAATGGGAACGGGTATTTTGTCGCGCTATCGATTTGAGTCCCGCTTTCGATGCAGAATTTGTCGCCCAATCGATTGTCGCGGAAATTCATGACCCCAATCGGTTGATTACCGAAGTCGGGTACAGTTCCCAGGGTAGAACCACCCTGGTTTGCGAGCTGTGTAGGGTTACGAAGAATGTTCGCGGCACAAAAAATCAAATTACTCCATCCTCGGTGTTTCTCGTCAGCGGCGGTGGACGCGGGATTACTTCCCAGTGCGTCATTAAGTTAGCGCAACGCTACCGATGCAAATTTATCCTCCTCGGTCGCTCAGCCATCAATCCCGAACCAGCATGGGCAAAAGGCTGTGTTGATGAATTTAATTTTAAAAAGCGGATTATGGCAGATATTACTGCACGAGGAGAGAAACCTACCCCAGTCAAAGTCCAAAAGACACTGAAGGCGATTTTAGCCCAACGAGAAATCGCCCAAACGCTGGAAGCCATTGAGCAAGCGGGTGGGAAAGCAGAATATCTCAGCGCAGACATTACCGATGCGATCGCTTTAAAGGAAAAACTAGCAGATGCGGTTCGGCGTTTCGGAGCGATCTCAGGAATTCTTCATGGCGCTGGCAATTTAGCAGATAAATTGATTGAGAATAAATCCGAACAAGATTTTGAAGCCGTTTATACTGCCAAAGTCAAAGGGTTGGAAAATCTGCTGAGTTGTGTCAACGCGAATCAAATCAAGCATTTGGTGTTGTTCGCTTCAGCCGCTGGGTTTTACGGGAATATTGGTCAATCGGATTATGCGATCGCTAATGAGATTCTCAATAAATTTGCCCATCACTTCAAGCGCCTCCATTCCGAATGTCATGTAGCTTCCTTCAATTGGGGACCGTGGGATGGCGGGATGGTTACGCCTGAGTTGAAACAGATTTTTGCCGAACGCAACGTTGAGGTGATTCCCGTTGAAGTGGGAACTCAGATGCTAGTTGACGAACTGGATTTTGGCGAACGGGAAACGGTACAAGTCTTAGTGGGTAGCCCCCTGGTAGTCGTGTCTGGAGAGTTGGATTCAGAACTGCGTACTTACCAAATTCATCGAAAATTAAACCTGAAAGCGAATTCCTTTTTGCAAGATCATGCAATCGGTGGTCAAGCGGTATTACCAACCGTTTGTGGTTCGGTATGGCTTGCTAATGTTAGCGAACAGCTATATCCTGGCTACAAGTTTTTTAGCTGTGAAAACTTCAAAGTCTTAAAAGGCATTGTTTTCGATGAAACATTGGCAAGCGGATACATCTTGGAAGTGAAGGAAGTCAATAAATCCCAGAACGAGCAACTCGAACTCGCAGCGACGATATGGAGTGAAGCGGAACCCGGAAAACGCCGCTATCATTACAACGGTCAGGTCAAACTCCTGAAGAAAATTCCGGAAGCTCCTACTTATGAATTCGACAGAACCCAAAATCAAGAGTTTGCGTCTCTGTCACCTTATCAGGATGGCACCTTGTTTCATGGCCCTAGTTTTAAAGGGGTCAAACAAGTTTTAAATATCACGCCAGAAACCCTGACGATGGAATGTGTTTTACCCCAGCTCAATGAAGAACAGCGGGGACAGTTTCCGGCACAAGCATTCGATTTTGTCGCCAAAGATGTGCAATTTCAGTGCATGTTGATTTGGGTAAGGCATTTTTATCAGGCGGCTAGTCTACCATTACGCTGCCAGAAAGGAGAGCATTTCCAATCGATTCCCTTGGGTAAACCATTTTACGTGTCGATGGAAGTGATATCCAGCAATGAGAATAAGTTGGTGGCAAACATCACTTCCCATGATATTCAAGGAAAAGTTTACTCACGGGTATTTGGGGCAGAAGTGACGATTAGCAAACAACTGAATCGTCTATTCTTTAACTCAGAAAAAGCAGGAGTTAAGTAATGTCGAGTTAAAAAACCATTCAGCGTGCTGTAGTAGCGATCGCTGCTACAGCACGATGGTTAGAGCCTATTTAAAATAAAGTAGTTTTTGATTAAATTTTTTAGGAATATTGAATGGAAAAAATTGCAATCATTGGTTTATCTAGCTTGTTTCCAGGCGCAGAAAGTCCTGAGCAATACTGGCAGAATTTAATTGCTAAAAAAGATTTTAAAAGCTTGGCAACAGCCGAACAAATGGGAGTAGATCCCCAAAAATTTTATTCTACAGAAAAAGGGAAGCTGGATAAATACTATTGTTTGAAAGGAGGCTATATTCGAGATTTTCAGTTAGATACCAGCGAGTATCAGATGGCTCCGGAGTTACTGAAAAACTTAGATGAAATTTATCAATGGTCTTTATACGTCTCAAAACAAGCTTTAAAAGATAGCGGTTATTTAGGCAATCAATCAGTTCTGGAAAAATGCGGCGTGATCCTGGGAAATCTTTCTTTTCCTACCCGCTTTTCCCATCGCTTTTTTGCACCAATCTATCAAAAATTTCTCGATTCAGCCCTTCAGCAACTTTTAAAAGAAGAATCTTTCCAACTAAAAAAACCATCTTCTGATGTCTCTCTTTTAAATGGAATGTTATCCGGGTATCCGGCAGCAGTTATTGCTCAAGCGCTGTCTTTATCCGGTATCAATTTATCTCTGGATGCAGCCTGTGCAACATCGCTGTATGCAGTTAAATTAGCTTGTCACTATCTGTTATCCGGCAAAGCTGACCTGATGTTAGCGGGTGCGGTGAGTTGCGCCGATCCGTTCTTCATCAATATGGGATTTTCTATTTTCCACGCTTATCCAGAAGATGGGATATCGCGTCCTTTTGATAAGTCATCCGGAGGACTCGTGGCTGGGGAAGGAGCCGGAATGGTTGTCCTGAAACGATATAGCGATGCGCTGCGAGATGGCGATCGCATCTACGCCACAATCTGCGGTGTTGGCTTATCGAATGACGGGAAAGGGAAATTCGTCCTCAGTCCTAATCCCAAAGGGCAAATCTTAGCCTTTGAACGGGCATATATCGAAGCCGGAATACATCCCAACAGTATCGATTACATCGAGTGTCATGCCACGGGTACTCCGGTCGGAGATATCACCGAACTCAACTCGATGGAAACCTTCTTCGGTCAGCATCAAACGGTACCTCTGATTGGTTCTGTCAAATCCAATTTTGGTCACTTGTTGACGGCTGCGGGGATCGCGGGTCTCATCAAAGTGATTTTGAGCATGAGCGAAGAGGTCATCCCGGCGACAATCGACGTAATTGACCCCCTCAGTTCGGAAAAAGGCGCGATCGCTGCTGAGCAGATGGTCACTTCCCCGACACCTTGGCCTCAAAAATTACCTACCAAACGTGCCGCTATCAATGCTTTTGGTTTTGGTGGCACCAATGCTCATTTGATTTTGGAGTCATCAGAAGACATCGGAAGTGGGAAAGAAAGGGCAAAGGCAGCGACAAATACCTCGATCCAAAATCCAAAATCTCAAACCCAAAATCGACTCGCGATCGTCGGCATGGATGCCTTTTTTGGCTCCTGTAAAAGTTTAGATGCCTTCGAGCGCACAATTTATGAAGGAACGCAGCATTTTATCCCCCTTCCGCCTCAGCGTTGGCAAGGTATCGAAGAGCAACCCCAATTACTCAAAGAATATGGCTTGGCGACTGGCGAAGCGCCTCTAGGAGCCTACATCCAAGATTTTGAACTCGATTTCTTAAATTTCAAAATCCCGCCCCGCGATGAAGATCAACTCATTCCTCAACAGCTATTAATGCTAAAGGTGGCGGACAACGCCATCAAAGATGCAAAACTCGCTCAAGGGGGAAATGTCGCCGTGATTGTGGCGATGGGGACAGAACTCTCCCTACACCAGTATCGGGGTCGATGCGATTTATCTTGGCAAATCAAAGAAAGCTTGGAACAAGCGAATATTTCTTTGTCTCCCGAAAAACTTGCCGAACTGGAAGCCATTACCAAAGATAGCTTGCATCCTCCGGCGCAAGTCAACCGATACACCAGCTTCATCGGTAATGTGATGGCTAGTCGCATTTCCGCCCAATGGGATTTCACGGGTCCCTCTTTCACCATTTCTGCCGAAGAAAATTCGGTTTTTAAAGCTTTAGAAGTCGCTCAATTACTTCTGTCTAATGGAGAAATCGATGCTGTTGTCGTCGGTGCGGTCGATCTCTCTGGGGGATTGGAAAATGTATTATTCCGCCAGCAGTTAGCACCGATTAATCAAGGGATTCCTACCTTAAGCTTTGATGAAAATGCGAATGGCTGGATGGTCGGTGAAGGCTCAGGTGCCGTAGTTTTAAAGCGACACGAAGCAGCCAAACAAGAGCAAGACCGAATTTATGCTGTTATTGATGCCATCAGCTTAATTCAGGATAATGCTAATCATCAATCGACGAGCGATCGCACCCTCACACAAGCTTGTCAGCAGGCGTTCGATTTAGCAGGTGTTCAACCTACAGACATTGGGTATCTGGAAGTTTTTGGCAGTGGCGTTGCACCAGAAGATGAAGCCGAAATCAAAGGTTTACTCTCTGCCTATCAGACGTCCCAAGCAAGCTTGAGTTGTTGCCTGGGCAGTGTCAAAGCCAACATTGGTCATACCTATGCTGCTTCCGGGATGGCAAGTTTAATCAAAACTGTCCTCTGCTTATATCATCGGTACATTCCTGCGACTCCCCAGTGGTCTAGGCCGAAAATGCCTCAGCTTTGGCAAGGCAGTCCCTTCTACGTCGCCACCGAATCGAGAACTTGGTTTTTAGAACCCGAAGCATCTAAGAGAGTCGCTGCCATCAACGGTTTAGGAATAGATGGCACTTATTCTCACATCATCCTCTCGGAAGAATTGAGTCAAAAAGAGCGTCCCAGCAAGTATCTCGAACAAACACCGTTCTATCTATTTCCCCTCACCGCTAATCATCAATCTGCTTTGCTCGAACGGCTGAATTCGCTCCAGAATCTGATTGAAACCGCTGACGATTTATCAGTTGCAGCGACACAGACCTTTACTGCTTTTGGGCAATCCCCCCAGGCAACTTATACCCTAGCGATTGTCGGTTCTAATAAACAGGAAATACTGCGGGAAATCCGCTTAGCGATCGCAGGGATTAAAAAAAGCTTTGAAACTGGCGGAGAATGGAAAACACCGCTTGGCAGTTATTTCACACCGAAACCTTTAGGAAAAGAGGGTAAAGTTGCCTTCGTTTACCCAGGTATGGCTAGTTCTGCTCTCGGACTAGGACGGGACATTTTCCAGCTATTTCCTAAGGTTTACGATAGCTTCTCAACTCTGACTCACTCTCCAGGTCAGGTCATGCACGAGAAACTTCATTATCCCAGAAGTTTAGAAAAACTTTCCAGTCAAGCACAAGCAGAGAAACAGGCAGAATTTCTGGGTGACGGAGTAGTAATGTGCCAAACCGGAATCAGTTTGGCAGTGCTATATAGTCTCATTCTCAGACAGTATTTCCATGTCCAACCCCAAGTTGCATTTGGGTATAGCTTGGGTGCAGCTATCACTATGCTGTTTGCACTTGACATTTGGCGCGATGATGGGAAAATAAACGATGCTTTAGTCGCATCTCCTCTATTTAAAACTGATTTATGCGGTCCCTGTTTAGCGGGACGTAGGTTTTGGGATTTGCCGGAAAGCGATCGCTCGGAAAAATTCTGGATTTCCTATGTTCTCAAAGCACCAGTATCGGCAGTTAAGGAAGTCCTGAAGCATGAAAAACGTGTTTATCTGTCATTCATCAATACTCCCGATGAAGTAGTCATTGGTGGCGAGCCGCAAGCTTGCTTAAGAGTTATTGAAACTCTCCAATGCAAATATTTTCCCATGAATTTTGACAGTGTATTGCACTGCGAACCAACAAATACTGAATATGACGGATTGGTTGAACTATTAACAATTCCTATTCAGAATGTACCCGATATTCAATTTTATTCTGGAGTAGATTACGCTCCGATTAAGCTAGACACGAATTCTCTGGCTCATAATGCCGCCAAAATCTGCTGTACAACAGTTGATTTTCCTAGAATTATTCATCGTGTCTACGAAGATGGTGCCAGAATCTTCATTGAGCTAGGCGCAGGAAACAACTGTTCCCGATGTATTAGCGAAACGCTTAAGCAACAAGAGTATGTTGCCATGTCCATCAATACAAAAGGCGTTGATGACCATACTGGGGTGGTCAGGGTTTTAGCAAAACTCGTGAGTCACGGTGTCTCCGTGGACTTGTCACCGCTTTATAGTCAACCACCAGAAAAATCCATCCAACGTCAATCAATTGTCAAAAAAGTTACTTTGGGTGGAAGCCGAATTTATTCTAAAATATTGACCGCTGAAAATTGTGAAACTTTCCAAAAAGAGATAGCAAACACGGGGAACAAATCAAAAATCATGACAATAGCCAAAGATCCACAACAGACAACTAACCATCAAGAGCAAATGATGAAGATATTTCAGCTACAAATCGCTGTAGCCGAACAATTATTGAATCAAAATATATCCGTTAAAGACAAGGGTCAGATAGCCCCTGCAACTTCAGATTCGCAGCGAAATAGTTACACAAAGCCTTCTAATATTGTTTGGGATGAAGCAGATTTACTGGAATTTGCTGAAGGGAAAATATCCCGTGTCTTCGGTCAAGACTATGACATTATCGATTCTTATTCCCGGCGAGTGCGGCTGCCAGTTCCTCCCTATCTCTTGGTGAGCAGAGTTACTAAACTCGATGGTGAAATAAATAGCTTTAAACCCTCTTCAATCACAACCGAATACGATATTCCCCAGAATGCCTGGTACGCTGTTGATGGTCAAGCGCCTTGGGCAATCAGCGTAGAATCAGGTCAATGCGATTTATTATTAATCAGCTACCTAGGAATCGATTTTGAAAATAAAGGCGAACTGGTTTATCGCTTGCTTGATTGCACCCTGACGTTTCTAGATGATTTACCCAAAGAAGGACAAACCCTACGTTATGACATTAGCATAAATTCTTTTGTGCGAAGCGGAGATAACCTACTATTTTTCTTTAGCTACGAGTGCTTTGTTGGGGATAAAATGATCCTCAAAATGGACGGAGGATGTGCTGGATTCTTCTCCGATGAACAACTCGAAAATGGAAAGGGAATTATTGTTTCCGATAAAGAGCTTGAAGAGCGAAGTAAGATTCCAAAGCAAAAGTTTGAGCCTCTGCTAATCTGCCAGAAAACAAGCCTTGATGAGTCAGATATGTTACGCCTTACCGAGGGTAATATTGCTGCCTGTTTAGGAGACCATTATTGGCAAGACGGCTTAAATCCCTCCTTGCGCTTGCCCCCGAAGGCAATGCTCATGATCGATCGGGTTACATCAGTAGAACCCACTGGAGGGGCTTGGGGTCTAGGTCTAATTATCGGCGAAAAATTTCTCGACCCAGATCATTGGTATTTCCCCTGCCACTTCAAAGACGATCAGGTGATGGCTGGTTCCTTGATGGCAGAAGGCTGTGGTCAACTCTTGCAATTCTATCTCCTCTATTTAGGATTGCAAACCTACACAACCGATGCTCGATTTCAACCAATTCCAGGTTTGCCACAGGTAGTCCGTTGCCGAGGACAGGTGACTCCCATTTCTGGCAAACTAATCTATCGGATGGAAATTACTGAAATCGGCATTACACCAAAACCTTATGCAAAATGTAATGTTGAAGTCATCCTGAACGGCAAAATCGTTGTTCACTTCAAAGATTTGGGCTTGCAGTTATCTGAAAAGAACCCTAATCATTCAATTTCTGCTGAACAAGCGATAAACAACTCTCAACAAAAGGCAGGATTACCCCGGAAACCAGCCTTATTAAATGAAGATCAAGTCAACGAATTTTGTCTGGGTTCGGTTGCTAAGTGTTTTGGGCCAGAATTCGCAATTTATGACAACGGTAGCGTCAAAGCTTCGCGGATGCCCAATACTCACCTCAATTTGGTGCATCGCGTTTTGGCAGTGAATGGTAAACGCCATGAACTAACAAAAAATTCCAGTATTGTTACTGAATATGACGTTCCCCCAGAGCCTTGGTATTGCCGCCAAAACTCATCTCCGACGATACCGTACTCAATTTTAATGGAGATAGCTCTGCAACCCTGTGGTTTTCTTTCGGCTTATTTAGGAACCACTTTGTTGTATCCAAATCAAGACTTGTACTTCCGCAATCTTGATGGGCAGGGTCGCCTTCTCAAGGATATAGATGTCCGAGGAAAGACGATTACGAATACGGCAAGATTACTTTCTTCATCTAATATCCAGGGAGTGATTATTCAAAGCTTTGATTTTCAAATGGTTTGTGATGGCGAACCATTTTATGAAGGAACTGCCGCATTTGGTCATTTTAGCCCCCAATCTTTGGCAAATCAGGTAGGACTGGATCGTGGTAAGGATGTTCCACCCTGGTACGAAACTGAAAATACAACTGGACTCCTTAAAGCAAAAATCGATTTAAGGAGCCAAGAAACTAGAGCCAAGTTTTATCACATTAATGAGGCTCGACCCTATTATCGTCTTGCTCAGTATCAGTTAGACCTCCTGAATGAAGTACGCATTATTGAAGGAGGAGGAAACTATCAGCAAGGCTACATCTATGCCAGAAAAGAGGTAAAGCCGAATGACTGGTATTTCAGATGCCATTTTTACCTTGACCCAGTCATGCCTGGTTCATTGGGAATTGAGGGGATTTTGCAAGCGATGCAAGTCTATGCCTTGCAGTTTGATTTAGGAAAACAATTCAAATCTCCCCGTTTTGTCCAAGCCATCGACCATCCAATCGTTTGGAAATATCGCGGACAGATTCCTCATGGTCATACTGAGATGTATTTAGAGGTTCATATTTCCAAGGTGGATATTACCCCAAACAAAGTCACCCTAATCGGTGATGCCAGTTTGTGGAAACCTAATTTGAGAATCTATGAAGTTAAAGACATTGCTCTTTGTTTAGTGGAGTCTGATTAAAATCTACCAAGCTCACTCTACGGTTCAGTTAGGGCTAGAAAATCCTCTCCCTCCGTAGGTCTGGTTGAAGTACGAAACCCAACAAATACTTATTTTTTCTGGGTTTCGTACCTCAACCCAACCTACAATCTAAAATGCGTTATTGATCTGAATAGAAGGAATAAACGATGTTGGCAGTACCTTTAACCCAAAACAAAAATGGTCTTCGTTTCTCAGGAAACCCAAACAACCAAAATCCAGTATGGCAGGGTTCTTTAAATTCTGTGGCTTTTGATGAAGAAGGTATCAAGACTAAACTGCTGAATTTAGAGAAACCCTGTTACATCGTTAGCAAGCAAGGTCAAATTGGTATTACTAACGAAGGTTATTTAGGCGATGCTAATAACGGCAAAGCTGAATCAGTAGAAACTTTGACGGCGGTGCCACCGCTACTTCCTCAACAGTTGGGAGACCCCAGTTTTCTGACTTTTCACGGCGTAAAGTATGCCTATAGTACCGGGTCAATGGCGAATGGCATTTCCTCAGAAGAAATGGTGATTGCCCTTGGTAAAGAGAAAATTCTCAGTGCCTTTGGTGCTGCTGGCTTAGTTCCTTCTCGCATTGAAACTGCTATCCATCGCATTCAGCAAGCACTTCCCGAAGGACCTTATGCATTTAATTTGATCCACAGTCCTAGTGAAGCTGCAATCGAGCGAGGCGCGATCGCTTTATATCTCCAACATGGCGTAACAACAGTAGAAGCTTCCGCATTTCTCGATTTGACACCCAACATTGTTTATTATCGGGCGGCTGGACTTAGCGTCAATTCGGCAAATCAAATCGAGATTAAAAACAAAATCATTGCCAAAGTTTCTAGAACAGAAGTTGCAACTAAGTTTTTGCAACCAGCACCCACTAGAATGCTCAAGCAATTGGTCGCTCAAGGGCTAATTACTGAGTTGCAAGCTTCCTTAGCCGAAAAAATTCCAATGGCTGATGATATCACTGTAGAAGCCGATTCTGGCGGTCATACAGATAATCGTCCGCTGGTTTGTCTCCTGCCTTCGATTCTGGCTCTCAGAGATGAAATTCAGGAAAAATATGGTTACGAACAACCTGTTAGAGTTGGAGCTGCTGGAGGAATTGGTACACCACAGTCAGCATTAGGGGCATTTATGATGGGAGCCGCTTATGTGGTGACTGGCTCCATTAACCAATCCTGTCTCGAAGCTGGAGCTTCTACTCATACCAAAAACTTACTAGCTCAAGCGGCTATGGCTGATGTCAGTATGGCACCAGCGGCGGATATGTTTGAAATGGGCGTGAAATTACAAGTTCTCAAACGTGGCAGTCTCTTTCCAATGCGGGCGCAAAAACTTTTTGATTTCTACAAGAACTATGACTCCATTGAAGAAATTCCGCTTGGGGAAAGAGAGAAATTAGAAAAAGAAATCTTCAGGAAGAGTCTAGAGTCAGTTTGGCAAGATACGGTTGCTTATTTTTCTCAACGCGACCCTGATCAAATAACCAGAGCAGATAACAATCCCAAACGTAAAATGGCTCTAATTTTTCGCTCGTATTTGGGATTATCTTCCCGCTGGTCTAATGCAGGCGAGAAAGGGCGCGAAATGGATTATCAAATCTGGTGTGGCCCCTCGATGGGCTCGTTTAATGAATGGGTGAAGGGTTCTTATCTGGCTCAAGCAAATAATCGTCGCGTAGTTGATGTTGCAGAGCACATAATGATTGGTAGTGCCTTTTTGTATCGGCTGCAAAACTTGAAACTACAGGGGTTATCGATGCCTGCACAATACTGGAACTACTGTCCAAAACCTCTTTTTTAGAGATAATCTAAAATCCTTAGTACCAGGGGCTGGCATTGTAAAGAACTTTGCTGAAAAAAGCCTCTGGACTGTCTTTAGAGACGCAATCTAAAACCCTTCAGTGGGGGTGATTTCTATCGTCATATTCAGCAATCAGATATCACCTTGATGGATTTCTGATTGACCAGTGCAACCGCAAAGATCCTCTAGCCCCCACTGTCCTAATCATTTTTAATTGCTTTTGACTTGGCTACCGTGGCTGCGAGGGTCATCTTGACTGGCTTTGGCGGGTGTAACGGGTGATTGGAAGGCAGAAACCTGTCCCCCAGCTTGGGCGTAAGGCAGAGGTACAGAGGCAACTAGGGCGTCAATGTTTGCCTGCATGACGGGACGAGGCACCTCGCCAATCGTTTGAGCGATCGCGTCTCCGTTGTTGCCGAAATAGACAAAATGGGGAATTCCATCAACGCGGTAGCGCGTCATCTCTGGCAACCATTTATTGTTATCTACATTCAGCATCACAAAATTCATCGAATCAGCATACTGCTCTTTTAGTTCGCCCAGATCCTTTGCCATCGCCTGACAGCTGGTACACCAGTTCGCATAAAATTCCATCAACGTCGGCTTGCCATTACTCAAAGCCACTTCTAACGGTGTAGATTGCTCAGCTTGGGTGTCGAGGGAAACTGAACTTGTCTCAGTTTGCAGTCCCAAGAATAGGAGAACGCTGAGGACAATCGCTACTATGGCAATCAAGAAGTTTGTGACCCGTTTCGCGCCGGTTCCTGGCGACGGCGGCTGGGAGCTTGTAGTTGATTCAGGTGAATTCACAGCCATCGAAGATTTTTTCACGATTGTTATAGATGAGCTACCTTTAGTGTACCAACTCCCTCCAGAGCTACCTTTGCTGTGAAAAAACGAGTAACGCTGACGTTTCCCAAACGAGCTATTCAGATGCCAGTGACTTATCGACTGGCAAAGGATTTTAATGTCGCGGCGAATATTATTCGCGCCCAAGTAGCACCCAATCAAATAGGGAAGCTAGTGGTGGAACTTTTGGGCGATATTGATGCAATAGATGCGGCAATCGAGTGGATGCGATCGCAAGACATCAGCGTTTCTTTTGCCAGCCGCGAGATCGTGATTGATGAAGACGTTTGCGTTCACTGTGGGTTATGCACTGGCGTTTGTCCCACAGAAGCTCTGACATTAGAACCGCAGACATTTCGGCTTAATTTTACGCGATCGCGCTGTATTGTCTGCGAACAGTGCATTCCCACCTGTCCTGTAGAGGCAATTTCTACCAATTTTTGAATTGAAAATGCTTCTTTTTGGCGAATTGAGTCCAAGACTAGGCGATCGCATAATTGTAGTAACCGCATCGCTCTTGAATGGCAGCGATCGCGTCCAGTATCGTGCTAAGAGCAACGCTATTCTCCGGTTTAAATAGCATCTGGCGCAGATAAGGCAATGCTCCAGCGCTGCCGATTTTCCCTAGACTATAGGCAGCCTTCTCCCGAACGCTAACGTCTTCGTGGTTAACAGCTTGCCTGAGCGCCCCTACTGCCGACGGGCTACGGATTTGACCTAATGCCCAGGCAACACTCCCCCGAACGCTAGCATCTGGGTGATTGAGAGCTTGTCGCAGTGCCGCTACCGCCGCCGGAGTGCCGATTTGACCTAACGCCCAAGCTGCACTGCCACCCACAGTTGCATCCTCATCGTTCAACGCCTCCAACAGCCCCACCACCGCAGCCGGAGAGCCAATTTCGCCTAAAGCCTCCGCAGCCTTCTCGCGCACCCGATAGTCTCGATCGTGCAAAGCTTCCAGAAGTCCGGCAACAGCAATCTGGCAGCGAATGCTCCCTAAAGCAGAAGCAGCATTTTCACGCACCCGATAGTCTCGATCGTGCAAAGCCTCCAGAAGTCCGGCAACAGCTGCCGGGGAGCCAATTTTTTCTAACGCAGCCGCAGCACTTTGACGAACCCCAAAATCTTCATCCTGTAACGCTTGTCGCAGCCCCACGACGCTCTCTTCACTGCCGATTTTCCCTAAAGCCTCAGCCGCTTTCTCTCGAACATCAAAGTTTGGATGGTTTAAAGCTTGCAGCAGCGCCGCTACGCCTTCCGCTTTGCCCATAGAACCCAGAGCATAAGCAGCCATCCAACCCACCCAGGAATCGTCATCATCCAAAGCTTCTAAAAGCCCAGCTACCACTGCTTGGGCATGTGCAGCCGCGATGCCCCTTCTGCCGATTTTCCGTAAAGCATAGGCAGCACCCCTCCGAACATAAAAATCTTGATCCTTTAAAGCTTCTAGTAACCCTGACATTGCTGCCGGAGAGCCGATTAAACCCAACCCATAGGCAGCACAACTGCGAACCTCATAATCTTCATCTTTCAGAGCCTCCAGCAGCCCCGACACTGCCAACGAGCTGCCGGTAACGCCTAAACCGAATGCAGCCCTCTCGCGCACCCGATAGTCTCGATCTTTCAAAACATCCAGCAGCGTCGCCACCGCCTCCTCGCTGCCAATTTTCCCTAAAGCATAGGCAGCTCTTCGGCGAACATCAAAGTCATCATCGTTCAACGCTTTCCCTAGGACTATCACCGTCTCTTGGGTGCCAATCGAACCTAACGCTTCGGCGGCTTTTTGACGTACCCGATAGCTTTCATCATTTAACGCTTGTAGTAGTGCCGATATCGCCTGGTGGGTGGGAATTTGACCTAAGGCATAGGCAGCATTGTAACGCACCCGAAAATCTGCATCGTTCAATGCTTCTAGCAGCGCCGATACCGCCTGCTGGGTGGGGATTTGACCTAAAGCATAAGCAGCTCTCCCACGCACATCAAAGTCCTCATCGTTCAATGCTTGCCGTAGCACCTCTACGGCTGCCTGAGTGCCAATCGAACCCAGAGCATAAGCTGCACTCTCGCGTACCTGAAAGTCTTCATCGTTCAAGGCTTGCCGTAGTCCCAGCACTGCCGCATTGGTGCCGCTAGAACCTAATCCATAGGCTGCACTCAACCGAACTCCAGAGTCCTCATCGTTCAATACTTCCAGTAGTGCTGTCACAACGGCATCGGTGCCGATAGAACCCAACCCATAAGCGGCACTTTCACGCACCTTCGCATCTGAGTGGTGAAGCGCTGGGAGTAGGCTGGGAATTGCACTATCAGAGCCAGTGATGCCTAAAAGTTGAAACTTCAACTCTTGAGGAACTTCTAGAGACGCAACTAAATCAACGGTTGCGGCTTGAAACTCCGGTTTAACGGCTCCTGCCAGCTGTGCGCCTAACCTTAAATCCACTTCTAAGGCTAACTTCACGACTCGCACTACCTGAGCTTTTTCCTCCAAGCCCTGTAACATCTGCATTATGGAGTCTGTCCATTTCAGATAATTTAAATACTCCTGTTTGAGCAGGTTATCACTCAGTAGGAGTAGGTGTTGGAGGGGGTTTTCGGCGGTGTAAGATTCCTGAATCGGTTGGTGATGCAATTCCATCTAGTGCCTTCTCACATTTGAATCAATGGGTGCTTGAGCAAATCGCCTAGGCTACGTCCGACTCAGCAAAAAAATATATGACTTTGATTTTAACGAACGACGACGGAATAGACGCTCCTGGAATCCGAGCGCTGCACAAGGCGATGAATGGCAAGGGGGTGATTGTGGCTCCTAGAGACCATTTATCGGGATGCGGTCATCAGGTGACGACAACTCAAGGGATTCATGTCCGGCGACGCTCGGATTTTGAATATGCGATCGCGGGCACTCCCGCTGATTGTGTTCGTATTGCGCTGACACATATCTGCCCCGCTGTCAATTTTGTCCTTTCTGGCATCAACGCCGGTGGTAATATGGGAGCCGATGTTTACATTTCCGGCACCGTCGCCGCCGTGCGCGAAGCAGCCTTTCATGGCGTTCCGGGGATTGCCGTTTCCCACTATCGCAAAGGCAAACAAAATGTTGATTGGGATGTGGCGGCGAGGTGGACGGCTGGACTTTTAGCCGATCTCCTCAACCGTACCATCGAACCGGGAACGTATTGGAATGTAAATTTGCCCCATTTGTTACCGGGAGATCCCGATCCGGAAGTGGTGTTTTGCGAACCCTGCCGGCAACCTTTGCCAGTGAACTATCGCATTGAAGGCGATAATTTTTACTATGTCGGAGAATATGCCAAACGCGATCGCACTCCCGGTAGCGATGTTGATGTCTGCTTTTCCGGCAAAATCGCTGTCACTCAACTGAGGCTGTAAGATAAGCTTTGGCGAAAATGCAAATTAACTTGTGGAACCGACAGAAGAGCAATATTTAATTCTCAACGCTTTAGATACCTTGGAGCTGCTAGGAAATACAATTTATGATGGAGCTACTGGTATTTGGTTAATTGAAACACCTAGCCCTATCTTGCTAATTTCCCGCTTATTGCAAAGCGGCGATATTGTTCCTATTGAACCGGAGTCAGAACTATGACAGAGTCTACTGAACTACGGAAACAAAAGTATGAAAGATTTAAAGAGCTTTTTGCCCTATCTCGACAGCGTTACTTAGATGCAGGAGGCGATCCTCGGCGTTCATCAGGTAGTCTTCATGGGAATGACTACTTGACAGAGGAAGAACGAAAGGAATTGTTCGCTCTGGGAAGGGAACTGGGAGACGTTAAAATCGTTGATGGTTACATTCATACTCACGGGCGAACCTGGAAATTACCTGAAAATTCACCTTTACTCAAAAATCAAACTAAATTTCAAGCATAATTGTAAAATTAGCTGATTTGAATGAAGGTGAAAATGCGAATATTAATCATGGGTGGCACCCGGTTTATCGGGGTTGATTTAACAAAAACTTTGGTGGCGCAAGGGCATGAAGTGGTGCTGTTTAATCGCGGAAATAAACCAGCACCCGTAGAGGGAGTTAAACAAATTCACGGCGATCGCACGGATGCTTCGCAACTAAAAGAAAAGTTATCTCAAGAAAAATTTGATGCGATTTTCGATAACAATGGTCGGGAATTGAGCGATACCCAACCTTTAGTAGAAATTTTTAAGGATGGGGTGCAGCATTTTATTTACATGAGTTCTGCTGGTGTGTATCAAAAGTCAGATCAGATGCCCCATGTAGAAGGGGATGCCGTCGATCCGAAAAGCCGTCACAAGGGTAAGCATGAAACGGAAGCTTACCTGGCACAGCAGAAAGTGCCTTTTACAGCGATTCGCCCAACGTATATTTACGGCCCACAAAATTATAACGATCTGGAAGCTTGGTTTTTCGACCGGATTGTGCGCGATCGCCCAATTCTGATGCCCGGACACGGCTTCCATCTCACCCAACTCGGTCATGTAAAAGACTTAGCAGTGGCAATGGCAGCAGTTTTGGGCAATTCTCAGGCAGTGGGACAGATTTATAATGTGTCGGGCGATCGCTATGTTACTTTTGATGGTCTAGCGCGTGCTTGTGCTGTTGCTGTCGGGAAGTCACCAGAGAATTTACAAATTCTCCACTACGATCCCAAAAAATTTGACTTTGGCAAACGCAAAGCTTTCCCTTTCCGACTTCAGCACTTCTTCGCCTCAGTAAATAAAGCTAAGGCTGAACTAGAATGGCAACCAGAATATGACTTAATTTCTGGGCTAAAAGACTCGTTCCAGAAAGATTATCTTGCCTCTGGTCGTGACAAAGCCGAGATAGATTTCTCAGTTGATAACGAAATTCTAGAAGCAGGCTAAATGAGCCACAAAGACACGAAGATACAAAAAAACGATAGTAATCCTAGCTTGTGGGAATATCGCTTTTTAAACGAACCGAGTTAGGGTTTCCGCTTTAGACGCAAAGAACACGAAGAAAAGAGAGAAAGAGAGTTCTCAACTCCTGCACGGATTGCTATATCACGTGGTAGAGATACGATTCATCGTGTCTCTACTGGCTAACCGCGGAGGGTTGCTCGCTTTTTTGGGGTAGAAGGTAAATAACTCCAGAAATCAAAGTGAAGGCAACGGAAATCCAGAAAGCAATAATGGCAGGAATTTGCCAAGAAACCGGCAGGGGTGCGATCAAAAGCGCGATCGCAATAATTTGACTGACTGTCTTTAACTTGCCCCAAATATTTGCTCCAGTAATCGTCGTTTTGTTAACGCGCCAACCAGCGATCGCTAACTCTCTTGCCAAAATTAGAAATACGCCCCATGCCGGTACTTGACCAAGTTGAATGAGTGGCAGTAGCGGAGCCAACACCAGTAATTTATCAACTAGCGGGTCAAGAAATTTACCCAAATCTGTAACTTGATTAAGTTTACGAGCCAAGTAACCATCCAACCAATCTGTAGCAGCCGCAATCAGAAAAATTACCAGCCCCACCGTGCGAGTTTCAGTCGTTGGGTTATCTAGGCAATAAAGCAGAACTGGCAACGCCAGTAAACGAGATAAAGTAATCCAATTGGGCAGCGTCATAACAAGCATCGATTTTATTAAGTTAAAAAGACTGTAGACTCCGAACGGTTTCGCGTCCAGAGCCTACAGTCTGAAATTCTAAATTTACAGTTAGCGATTCGCCATTCGCTTTTTAACAAGCGCCCTTTTTATTCACAACTGCCATCACAGTCTTGACAATCAAGCTGAGGTCGTACATCACAGACCACTTGTGCTGGTAGTTAATATCCATGCGAACGATATCTTCAAAGTCTTGGACGCTGGAACGACCATTCGCCTGCCACTCGCCTGTAATTCCCGGCTTAACATTCAATCGTTCCCAGTGATGATCCTCGTAGCGCATGACTTCATCAACGGTCGGCGGACGGGTTCCCACTAAGCTCATATCCCCGATCAGAACGTTCCAAAACTGTGGGAATTCATCTAAGCTAGTGCGACGTAAAAACTTACCGACGCGGGTGATCCGAGGGTCATTTTCGTTTTTAAAAATATGCCCTTTCGCTTGGTTGTTGACCAGATGCTTGAGCTTCTCCGCACCAACCACCATTGAGCGGAATTTCCAGATGCGAAACTTGCGTCCATTCAAACCACAGCGAGTCTGGCTGTAAAAGATAGGCCCTGGGTTATCCAATTGCATGGCGATCGCAATTGGAATTGTAATTGTTGCTGCGATCGCTAACCCCGCGACAGCTCCCAAGATATCAATCAGGCGCTTCTCTTTGCTGGTGACAGATGGGTGACAGGTGGGCTGTTTTGCAACATCAACCCGATAGATTTCATCAATCGCCGACGAAGCAACGTCGAGGGATTCGGGGAGGTGGGAAGTCGTAATCACTGTTTTTTAGTTGGCTAACTATAATCAGGCTGCTCTTATGTCAATATAGGCAACGTCTCCTACAGATGAATCGTTGAAAGCCCTGACTTTACTGAATCTTTAAGGGGATCGGAGTTTCTTAAAATTCTGTTAAATTTACGGTTGACAGGCTACATACTCTTAGGATTTAATCCTCTGCCTGTGGAGGGATAGAGAAGAGTAATTCTTTTTACCTGGAATTATCTCTCCCTAGCCCTTGGGCAACAAAGGTATATATTTGCTAAACCGTTGCCGGTACTAACAAGTCAAAAACTAATGGTTCCTCTAGTTTTTGGTAAGTGCTTGTCAGGATGGTGTTTAAATAGCGAAGATAGCGATCGCCCTGCTGAGCATTCAATCGATACATCTGCGTCGCTTCTTTCTCAAAAAGTGGAGCCGATGCGATCGCTTGATAGTCAGGATTTTGCTCAGAGCTGGAACTCAGCAGTCCAAACTCGGCTTCCGATGGCACGATACCCGCAGGCAGCTTGCCTTCCAAAAGCGCCATGATGCGAGAATAACAAACCCGCGTATTGATGCCGCGATACTCTAATAACTGCATAATTTCCTGAAGCGGCAGCGGTTCTTCGGGTAACGCGCGTAAAAGTTCCAAAAGCAGAAAATAATCACTGTACTGCTGTGTTTGTTGCTCCAACATTTGAGGATACAGCGGTACTGTAGCCAAACCGTAAGCGACTGGACTACAGTTTAGGGTTGAGTCGTTTGAGCCTGTGTCCCGAATCAAGACGGCTTTTGGGAGTTTTTGTCGCAGCCATTGAGCGATTTCCCCGACGGCGGCGGTTCCGCCAGTACAGATAATTTGATGAATTCCCGACGCGGGTATCCCTGCCTGAGTTACCAGCGCATTCAATTCTTGATTCAGTTTTTCAATAAACGGTTTGAACACGCGGTTTTCTAAGTCTTGGCGTGTCACCAAACAGGACTTTCCGCCTACTTCCACGGTATAGCTGTCTTGCTGTTGCAGAATTCGTTTGAGAGAATTGGCAGCTTCTAGAAGCGCTTGTCCGAGGGGAGAACTTTGCAATAACGATGCTAAGCGATCGCGCGTTGCTAAATCGGGTTCTCCGGCTTTGGGAAGGATCAAGGATGAAGAATGCAGGATGAAGGATGACTCGAATTCATCTTTCATCTTGCCCTCTTCATCGTTCAACAGTAATTGCCCGATGATGTCTTGATCGATAGCGTTACCTGCATAGGCAAGACTCCGACAAGCAAACTGAGAATAAGTTAAGTCTTTAAGATTTTCGGGCAAATTCACCAAAGCGAGTTCAATCGTCGTAGCACCCGCATTAATCACCAGAGTCCCGCCTTGCCAGGGTACTCCCGGTAGGGTTGCACCTTCAATCCCTGCCAACAAAGTAGCGATCGCATCCTCAAGAAAGAAGATTTCCTCTGGATTTTCCACCAGATGGGCACCCAGTACGGCTTCGCGGATGTTAAAGCGGTAGGTATCTCCCCATTTAGCAGGACAACCGACAATCACACCACTCAAGCAACTCATCGCTGCATTCAGCGTCGAGGGCTTTAAACCAGCGGCACCCACCAAATTAGCTCTAGGTTGTTCTGGGGGTGATAGGGGGTTTCTCTGACCTGCTAGGGGTCTGAGAGTGGCAAATAATGCTTGCAAGGAGCGCCCCAGCCAGTAAAGAGAAATTGGCTGGTCGAGAGACCACTGCAATATCGGCTCCCATTTTTTGGCAGATGAATAGTAAGGAATTCCCACCTTCAAATAGGGTTTAAAACCTTGGATAAAGATTCCTTCTTGGCGATTGGCAAGAGAAGACGCCAGGACACCCACAGCGATCGCTGCTGGCGTATGCGAGGAAGCGCTACTCGCGGCTGGCATATCGGCGGAATCGCTACTGGCAACCTCCGATGACGGCACGGAACTTCCCCAGGCTGGCCCCGTGTAAGTCACCGCTGGTAAACGGAAGCTGGTTTTGGTAGATTCTGTCTGTCCTTGGGTTATCCAATAGATGGGATATCGTTCACCCGTCGAACCATTTAACAAAACAGCGGAAACGCCAGTTGTCCCAAAGTCAATTCCTAAGTACCAGGCATACTTGCTGACATTTTCCGCAGGAGAGCGTTTTGCAGACGGAAGGATAGTAGAAGAAGGAATTGAATTTGGATTCATTATCCCGATTGGAAGCGCTTTTATACTCTCTAAAACAAATGGAGATTCAAGGGTAATTCCCTGATTGGGTATCCCTACGGAGTTTTTTTTTCCGGGTTGGATGACTCTGAGAATAGATCCAGATCGGAATCGTCAGTTTGAGGCAGCATCGGCTCGGAAACGGCTTCTTCCTGCGGTTCGACAGACGAATTGTTGGGGAACTGAGCGATCGCGTCATCTGGTGGAGTGATGAGTTCTTCCAAGCGCAATAATTCTTCCTCCCAATCCGCTTCCCCTAGCTGTGTTATTTCCACTTGAGAATTTTCTGGCATTTCCTCAAATTCCCAGTCGCCTAAGTCTTCTTCCTGCAACGCTGTTAGCGCATCAATGTCGGCAGCGATCGCCCTTTCTCTGGGGAATTCTAGACTCTGTTCCTCATCGGCAAATAATTCCCACGATTCATCGAACTCAATCGATACGGTTGTCTCCCCGTCAGTAATTTCTGGCGTCTGTTGTTCTTGCGAGTCAGCGATGTATTCTGGCTCTAGCGCCGCCGTTTCTGTTTCTGTTTCAGTGGGTAGCTCTAGATTGAGTTCTTCTTCAGTAAACAATGCCAACGATTCATCAAAATCGATGGCGGCTGGTGCCTCTCTTGAGGGAGTGGCTGACTCTTCCCACTCCCAGTCAGCAACGTATTCTTGCTCCAGCGCCGCTGTTTCTGTTTCTGTTTCAGTGGGTAGCTCTAGATTGAGTTCTTCTTCAGGGAAGAATGCCAACGATTCATCAAAATCGATGGCGGCGGGTGCCTCCCTTCGCGGATTGGCTGGCTCTTCCCACTCCCAGTCAGCAACGTATTCTTGCTCCAGCGCCGCCGTTTCTGTCGGTATCTCTAGATTGAGTTCTACTTCGGGGAACAATCCCAACGATTCATCAAAATCGATGGTTTCTGGCGTCTCTTCTAGTGTCTCGGTTGAAGTGATTCCTAACGTCTGTTGCTGCGAGTCGCCTATATATTCTTCTATATATTCTGGCTCCTCCGGTGTTCCTAATTCTGCTTCTGTTATCGAACCTAGCGAGAGCGATACTTCCGACGCTTCATCAGGGTTCGCGGGGGGAAGGAAAGCGATCGCTTTGTCTGGAGGTGGATCTAAGGGTTCTACAGGAAACAAAGAAGCCAAATTCCAATCTGGTCTTTCATCGGATACTGCTGCCGTGTTCGCTGTATCCGGCTCCTGATGGTTCGAGGTTTGTGGCTGGTGAGCGATCGCGGTTTCGGTTTCTGCTAGGCTGAATTCCTCAGACGGCAATCGTTCCGACTCCTCATCTGTCTGGGGAAGCAAATCCTCCTCCACAAAGCTATCTAAGGCGAGATCGTCCCAATCTTCCATCAACAACTCATCCAGTTCTGTCACTGGCGCTTCCTGGAAAAATTGAATTTCAACTTGTGGGTGTCTCGTCCTCTGGGTTGTTTCTGACGCTTGTTCCGCTTGTGTTTCAACAGCGTCAACCCTCTCCCCTTCTATCTCCGTCCCAAAAAGCTCTTCCCCCTCTGCGAACCAGTCAGCTTGAGTCTGGTTTTCTGTACCGTTATTATTAAATGCTTCTACATGGTTTTCCTGCTCCCTTGATTGCGGGAACACGCCCCCCTGCGGTGCCTCAAAGCTAGACAGGTCTTCACTCAGCAGTTGCAGTGTATCTCGATCCAGCCAAAAAAATTCGTCTTGGTCAACTGAGAAAGTATCCATCGCCAGCAGATTCTCGTCTGGAGAAGCTGGAATGTAGATATCTTCGTCCAGACTGGCAGATTCCTCGGTCGCAGGTTGCTCCGTGTCCTGGGTTTGAATGTCCTGGATCTGAGTATTCTGGATCTGAGTATTCTGGATTTGAGTGATTTCCTCCAGACTAGGAAGTGTAGCGATTGCTAAGGGAGATTCCTCTGCTAGTATTTCCGGCTCCTGCAACAGATCCTCTTGCAATAGATCAGTTAGTGCCGAAATGACCAGATCCCCTTCTTCCACGGTTTCCGTAATGAAGGCTTCATTCGTTTCGACATTTTGATCGTCTCTGGCAATTGTCGGATCGCTTGCCCAATTCCCAGCTTGGACAACAGTAATATCCCAATCTTCTGGAAATAAAACATCTTCCCAAGACTCCTCGACTTCCTCTCCTCTAGCAGATGGTTGCGCGATCGCGGCATCTTCAGCGGGGTCTCCCAAGCCTGCAAACAGGGCATCCTCTAAAGAGTCCTGACTACCATAGGAACGGGGTTTTCTTTCCCCTGCTGAGTCTTGAGGGATAATTGGCTCTTTACTTTCCGCCTGAACTTGGGTATCTCCAGCAGGAGCAGCCCCCGGTTTCTCAGCACTTTGCTCTGGTGGTTCGGAACTCTGTGGGAGCGGCGGTGTCCCAAACAAGCTTTCAAAAAAATCGTCGATTTCGTCGCGCTTCCTTTCGGGAGTGTCTGGAAGGATAGGCTCCGTCTGGAAGATAGTTTTCATATCATCGTCATCAAGCGATGCCACATCCAGATTGCCCAGGTTCTCCAGGTTAAAGTCTTCTAGAGCGCTACTCCCGGAACCAGCACCTGGGTTCGATGAAGTGCTAGGCAATATTGTCCCGAAGAAATTGTCCCGTTGAGAGAGTTGCCCTTGAACCGACTCCCCTAAGCTGTCTCCTGGTAGATTGAACGGGGGACTTTGCGGCTGTACCTGTTCCACCGAGCGGAGGGGCAATTCAACACCCGGATAAGGCAATGGTTCTCTGGAGACAGGAACATCATTCGCCAAGTTGAGTTCGTTGCGATTAGAGGGTGCTGAGGGGGGTTGATCCAGAGGAGTTCGGGGTTCTCGCTGGGGATAGGAAAGTTGCGGATTGCCTCTTCCTGGCGTTGTTGCAGCCGTACTCGCGCTGCTGGCATCTCCTTGTGAAATCTGCCGCGATGATTGCAAAATTGCTGAGGCTTCTTGTTGTAACTGCTCGGTGAGCTGATTCACCAAATCTGTAAACATCACCTCGCTCTGGTGCCCCAAGTTGTGCATTTTATCAAGTCCTTGGGCCAAAGATTCTTGATAGCTAAAAAGATTGCGTTGTAGTGCCTCGAAGACTGTACGAATGGTTGAATCCAGCGTTGCTAGCAGTTGATCGGATTTTGCCTGTAAAGTTTGCAGTTGTTCCAGACGCTCTCGCGGATGTAAAGGCAAAGAATTGCTGGATATCGCGTCTGAATAGCTAGGCGAGGAATTATAGAGTTGTTTCTGACTTTCTGAAGGGAGTATCTCAGCACTCAAAAACTGAGTTTCTAGATTTTTCAGGGTTTGAGCCATCTGTTGCGTGAGGCTTTCCTGCAAACGGCTAGAAAGTACCTGCAAGAATTCGGAAATCAGTTGCTGCTGTGCCGCTTGTTGCTGGGCAAGGGTTCGATGGTGCAGCCGATAACTCTCCATCTGCCGAATCTCTAGAACCAGAGACTCCCGCTGTTGGCGAAGATTCTCCAGATCGCGCTGCAAGGAGTGCATCAAGCTGGTTCGCACAGCTTCCATATCTTGTTCAACCGCTTGCACAATCTGTCGTGCTGTTGCCTGCGGTTGGTAATTTTCCTGATGCCGAGCTTCATCTCCAGCACCTGATTGTTGCCGTGAGACTAAATAGGTACGAACCTGCTCCAGAAGCCGACGCTGCTCTTGGACATCAACTGACCTGAGCCAAGGCCGACGGGAGTTGGCCTTGTGGAGGATGCTGTCGATGTCGGCGATTAGTGTAGAAATCGCATCCGTCTCGTGAGTCACAATGGAATCCCTGGCTAGAACGATTGCACAGTTATGAGAAGTTACTATACTGCCACTGCCTATAATGTTAGACTGCCCAACAAGAACAACTTATATTAAACAGGGTGTTACATCTACCGGGTGAATTATTTCAAGACTGGTAATTCTAAATGTAGATAGATTTCTGGGCTGTAGCATTTTGTCACCAAAAGGGGACAAAGAAAGCGATCGCCCAAAATCAAAGCGTTTTGGATTAAGATGTGAGTTTTGCTAGATGCGCCAGCAGCGAGTCGCGGGTTTCCTCTATGAGGATAATAAAGATAGGGTCACTCGCCAATGGGTGCCTTCCAGCTTTGGTTGGTACACTGCCAAGAGCCTCCTGTTCAGCCTAATTATCTTCGAGAGTGTAAACGAACACCCTATTCTGGTGATGCCGACCTGATTGCTAAAAGTTTCCAGCTTAACGGTTGCTCTTGATTCAAACGCTACCAGCCAGCCCCACTCCAGTGGGCCACTCTTTATCAGTTCTTAGCTTTTTCATTTGTGTTGGCCCAATGGAAGACCGATACACCCCCCGCGAACCGAACTCTAACATGAATGCGTTGATTCGCTCCACACCTTTATTTACCGGCTTACCCGATGCCGTTGTGGAGAAAGCCATTTCTCATGTCGTCACTCGTACCCATCCGGCAAATCAGGTGATTTTGCTGGAAAATGACTGGGGCGGCTCTGTCTACTTTATTTTGGAGGGTTGGGCGAAAATTCGCACCTACAACCTCGATGGTAAAGAAGTAACGCTGAATATTCTTGGGAAAGGAGAACTTTTTGGCGAAATGGCAGCGTTGGATGAAGTCCCTCGTTCAACCGATGTGATAACGCTAACTCCTACGACGATTGGCAGTATGCCTGCTCAAGATTTTGTTCAGTTAATTCATAACGAACCACTCGCAGGCGTTCGCTTGGCTCAGCTGATGGCAAAACGCCTGCGTCAAGTCAACCGTCGTCTCCGATTGCGAGAATCAGATAGTATGTCCCGTGTTGCCGACACGTTATTATTTTTGGCAGAAGGACAGGGAAAAACTGCCCAAAAAGGAACGATGATTCCGAATTTACCTCATCGTGAGTTAAGTAGCCTGAGCGGTCTGGCGAGAGAAACGGTGACGCGGGTGTTAACAAAGCTGGAAAAAAAGGCGCTGATTATGCGCGACCACGAGATCCTGTGCATTCCCGATTTGGCGGCTTTGGAACGGCTAATCGTCTAGTTAATGTACAGCAGTGGCACCTTGAGTGCCCAACTGCAATTTATCTGGGTGCCTAATGATGGGTTTTCAGAAAATATTGGTTGCTATCGACGACTCTTCTGGATGTCAAGCTGTCTTCGCTCAAGCGCTGGAATTGGCGCAGGCGAATCGCGGGGCAATGATGCTGCTGCATTGCCTCAATAGCGAGATACTGGGTGAAATAACGCCACGCCTCTCTGGTGAGATGGGTTTTTATCCCCCAATGGTGACAACCTATGAAAATCACCACCTACTCATGGAAAGGCGAATCCAGGAGGTGCAAGATTTGCTACGAAGTTACTGCGAAAAATCCACCAGTCAGAAAGTGCCGACGGAGTTTGATTATAAAGTGGGCGAGGCTGGGCAAATGCTCTGTCAAGCGGCTGAGAATTGGGGTGCCGATTTGATTGTGATGGGACGCCGGGGGCACAAGGGATTGACAGAAGCGTTACTAGGGAGTGCGAGTAACTATGTACTGCACCATGCTCCTTGTTCTGTGTTGGTAATTCAGGGCATGGATACGGAGCATCCTGAGTTACTGGCAACGGAAGAAATAGCGGATGGATAAAGGGATACTGGGAATTGGTAATGGGTCTTCCGATTTTCTCCTGAAGCTGCTGACGTTCGGCTCAAAAGTGGAATAGAGGTTAAATTTAGGATCTGGCTTTGTTTTTTAATCTGCATGAGAGATCCTTTTGAAGACAGTCAAGCTTCCGGTCTGGGTAATTCTCAGAAAATCGAAGAGAAGGCGGATCTAAGCGAAATGCCCCCGGCAACCAGTGCCCAAGGCGACAATTATTCCGAACCCCAGGTGAAGGCAGTTGCGCCCCTGATCATGGTGGAAACTGCGTTTCTAGCGAGTACCTGTAGCCTGATTTGGCTGATTAATTATTATTTTCCAATGGGACCGCTGCTGCGGATGTTTTTCCCAATCCCGATTGCCCTCGTTTACCTGCGGTGGGGATACCGGGCGGCTTGGATGGCAGCGTTGGTTTCTGGGTTGCTGTTGTCCGTCCTGATGGGGCCAACTCGCAGCATTCTGTTTCTGATCCCCTACGGTCTCATGGGTGTCCAACTGGGGGCTTTGTGGCGGCGCAGGAGCAGCTGGCTGTTCTCGATTGGGACGGGGACAATTATTGGTACGTTTGGATTCTTTTTTCGGTTTTGGCTGCTGTCGATTTTACTGGGGGAAGACCTCTGGGTTTACATGACTAGCCAGGTGACGGGATTGGCAGAGTGGGCATTTGTCAAGATAGGCCTACTGCAAGAGCCTAGTCTATCTTTGATTCAGGCGATCGCATTCGGCATGATCGTTCTTAATAATGTTATCTATCTGTTTGTCGTGCATCTGGTAGCTTTGCTGCTACTCGATCGTTTGGGCAACCCGATTCCCCGCCCCCCTCATTGGGTACAAGTCCTGCTGGATTATGAAGAATAAGGGTTAAAGGTTAAAGGTTGAAGGTTGATTTCGCCTTTTTCCAGTTGCTTTGCGCCTCGCCACGACTCAACCCTCAATCCAAAACTCGATGATTCATGTCTACACTCAGATAGAACAGGGACATCGATGGCTCCAGCGATATCGGGGACGCTCATCGGTGTTTGCTTGTGTTTTAGGCTTTACCGCCACCGGGCTGATCCCCGGTATTTCAGCGGCTGGAGCAACGCCAGAGGATCGACGATATACAGCGATCGCAGATGCGGAATTTTTGTATAAAGGTCCTCAGCCTCAGCCCCAATATCCCCTGCCTCCTCTGCAAGCGGGTGCCTCTCCAGTGCTAATTTCCCGCGCGGTGGTTGAAGCACTTGGTATTCCCGTTTATCTGTTCAATGCCGGATTGCCCCAGCCGCCAACTGTCCCAGTGATTGATTTGGGAGGTGCCCCTGCTCAATGTCTCAGCGGCGGAAATGCTTTACCTGTCGCGACTGTGAAACATCTGTGGGAACAAGGATTGATTTGGGGGGAAAAACTCGCCGCAAGTCTCCCTGATGGATATTTAATTCTGGGCGAGTGCGTGGTGGGGGGAACCACAACGGCTTTAGCGATTTTAACGGGCTTAGGTGTCCCTGCTGCCGGTAAGGTCAACAGCAGCCATCCTAGCTGCAATCACGCGCAAAAGTGGGCTGTGGTGGAAGCTGGGCTGCAAGCCCTGAGGAGCAGAGAGGCTCAGGGGCACAAGAGTAACGTTCATACACAAGACCCTTTACATCTGGTTGCGGCAATTGGCGATCCGATGCAAATTGCAGTAGCGGGGATGGCGATCGCTGCGAGTCGCACTTGCGGCGTCATGCTGGCTGGTGGAACGCAAATGCTGGCTGTCTATGCCTTGATGCAAGCGCTGGGGCGTCAATATTCCCTATCCTGGGAACCCGAACAAGTTGTGGTGGGAACGACTCGCTGGGTGGCAGAAGATCCGACTGGCGATACGGTCGGCTTAGCAAAAACAATTAGCCCAGTCCCTCTACTGGGAACTGGGCTAAGTTTTGCACCCTCTCGTTATCCTCAACTGCGGGCTTATGAGCAGGGATATGTTAAAGAAGGCATGGGTGCGGGCGGATGTGCGATCGCGGCTCATTTAACTCAGGGTTGGCAGCAGGAGCAATTACTCCAGGCCATTGAAATGTTAATCGAGCGTTGTTGAAGTCTGAAATATGAAGTGTGAAGTATAAAGTATCAAGTCCGTCTTTATTCTTTCTCTCTATCTGCAAGCCTTCATTCTTTCTAGCTTTATCCCGCCTGCCGAATGTTTAAGAGTGGATTCTCTGAGAGAGTAACTGTTCTTCTAAAGCAGCAATGCGATTATAGGCGGCGGTGAGCTGTGCCGTTAGCCGTTGGATTTGAATTGTCGGAGACAAATCTTTCTCACTGCTATGAGAGTTACTATCTACACAGTTTGTATCAACTAAGACATCTTTGTGCTCCATTACTGGAGATTGATTACTGTAACTTTTATAGGCATAGCGGCTATTACTCATCCCTAAGGGCGGGGGAGTACCTCCTTGGATAGGCGCTGCTTTGCTTTTAGATAAAGCTTCAGAGACTTTTTCACTCAACTGGTCAATCATTTCGTAAAGGACATCAACTTTATGATTTAAAGTGATGACTTGCTTTTGAAGTGAATCCATGCAATTCCCACTAGGCGTTAACTTGGTTTCCTTCATATTATAAAAAAACCTTTAAAATTCGGGTTTATTTACAAATTATTTAACGATTGAGCAAACTGAATTTATGAAGCTGGAGTTGGGATCGATAAAGTCTTTTTATGTCAGGGCTGCATAGACACGAATAGCAGTTTTTCTGGCAGGATTTGTGATGTAGGAATTTTAAATTATGGATTCTGAAGATTTATTGAGAATTTCCGCGATCTAGCCCTATATTCAGCCTATTTTGATTTTCATCAATGAGAAGTTCCTCTGTCAAAAGGAGGAACGGAAAATCTACTTACTCAGTAGAAAAAGAAGATGGCAACGGCGATCGCAGTTAAAAAACGGTAGCAATGGCTAGAACCTTTATCAGTACCCAAGAACACGGGCGTATGTTAAGTTAATCAAGCAAGCCAATTACCTTTCACTTGCGTTAAATTTTGCTTTTTTGAAAAAAATGCTCAGCATCAGAGAGTTTTTTACCGCTTGCACAGGGGTATGGACAACAGAAAGAATGTATCATTCTGTCCTCAGCGGTCAGATTGAACGGTCTCATACGGAATATTCGGTAAAAGCCCTGACACTGGAACAAAAGCAGCAAATTTTGTCATCTTCTTCATTAAATGGCATAAAGGTAAATCTTGCCCAAGCAATGGAAGAAGAAAATGCCTGTCCTGGGTTTGCGATCGCCTTTGATACCGTCTCGGAAACGGGCGAACGAGTATCGATGAGTTTGAAGGCTTTATTTGTGCCGGATGCCTACGTGGTGCCGGGGGAATCGCCCGCCGAAATCCCCCCTCCACCCACCGTGGCGGAAGTTGTAGATGGGGAAGCGATTAAAGGTTTTTATCTGCGGGATGAGGGATACTCAGAAGCGGGAGCGATCGCAGGACGCTTTACCTATCAGCCGACTCGCCAAACCCTGGAAATGATCACCTACTATCGACGTTCTGTTGCAGTCGATCAAATGAGGATTGTAGCGCCCGATACCCGACTCAGAACGATTATTACTTACCAACGACCCGAACCCGGAGAACAACCAACGGTAATCGATTTGGTCGGCTTTGGTGTCGAGCGCCGACAAGCGCTATGAATAGCGAATTGCTAATCAGAAGGATTGCTAGTTGCTACAACTATGAAGAGACGGTCTTTTCTGCTGGGTGCTGGAACGCTGACCTTGAGTCAGATGCTTGCAGGGTGTGGAAGTTCCCAAAACCCCACACTAAGAGTTAGACTTCTAAAAAATTCCATTCCCGCTCAGCTATTAACTACATTTCGCCGGAGCCTCAAGCAATCGGCGACTCTAGATTTTACGCCAGCAACACAGTTAAAAGATTTATTTGCGAGTCTAGAAACTTGGCAGAATCCCGGTAAAGCGAACCAGGGGTGGGGTCGCAACTTACCCCTGATTACACCCAAAAAACCCGTCATTGCCGATCTGGTGACTTTGGGGGATTTCTGGTTAGCACAGGCAATTGAGCAGAAACTCATTCAACCCCTCAAACTTACACAGGAGGGAGGGTGGAATCAGTTGCCGAGCCGATGGCAAGAACTGGTGAAACGCAATACTCAAGGTCAATTTGACCCTGCTGGACAAATTTGGGGTGCGCCCTATCGCTGGGGAAGCACGGTAATTATCTATCGCCGCGACAAATTCAAATCCTTGGGATGGACACCGACGGATTGGCAAGATTTGTGGCGAGAAGAACTGCGCGATCGCATTTCTCTTTTAGATCAACCGCGAGAAGTGATTGGTCTAACCTTAAAACGGTTGGGTTATTCTTACAACACGGAACGGATCGATAGAGTTCCAGAGTTGGAAAATACCCTGCAAAAGTTGCACCAGCAGGCGAAATTTTACAGTTCCGATACCTATCTGCAACCACTATTGATAGGGGACACTTGGCTGGCGGTGGGTTGGTCAACGGATGTATTGTCGGTGATTAAGCGCGATCGCAACATTGCGGCGGTGGTTCCTTCGTCTGGAACCGCCTTGTGGTCAGACTTATGGGTGCAACCTGCTGGTGCTGCTGCGAATCCTCTGTTGCAAGATTGGATTAATTTTTGTTGGGAATCCAAACCGGCTACAGAAATTTCTCTGTTCAGCCGTGCCGCCTCACCGATTGTTGTTGACATGAAGCCAGCAGAGTTACCTGAATTTTTAAAAACAAACTCCGTCTTGCTACCAGATGCTCAGGTACTGGATAAGAGCGAATTTCTGTTTCCGCTTCCCGAATCTACGGCGCTTGCGTATCGTTCCCTGTGGCAGCAGATCCGCCCAACGGTTTAGAACGAACTCGCAGACTATCTTGACCAGAGGAGACAATATCCAGATCGCAGACAGATGGACTGGTAGTGAAATTACAAGTGTAGGTTGCTAGCGGTTCTTGTGGTTGATTGGCAATAAACACCCTGGTGTTATAGCCATAATCTCTCGCAACCGTCCCAAAGCTGTTGACAAAGCTATAGCGTCCTATATAGTTCAGAAGGCTCCAGAGTTGTCGGTTTACCACCAAATCCACCCGCTGGCGATCCGGGTACGCTAGCCAGTTTTCTAATAATTTGCCGCCAAACTGTTCCTCAGCCCACCAAAGGCTGGGAACCGTCGGTTTAGCTTGAGACATACTATCGGCTCTAATGACTTGACTTCTCGGTGGGCGAGACTCTGGATCAAGTAGTTTTAAGTCTAAGGGTTCGGCAGAAGGCAGCAGTGTGGGTGGTGTTTGTGCCTGCGTTAACAAAGGGACAAGACCCGATGCAAGAATTGTCAAAGCGGATAGCAGGAAGGAAGAAGCAATCTTTTTCCCTGTTTGGTGGATCTGACATTTAGCAGCTTTGTTATCTGCCAGATACATCTGCCTAAATTGTTTAAGTTTCGCTCCAGATTTGCTTGGTTCCTGTAGAGGTTCCATTTTTACTCACGCTAATTCATGCAGTTATTGTCTGGTAAGAATTGCTAATGGTTCCGGCAATTGATTCAGTCAATGGTTTATGAATAAACGTAGATTACTTCATACAACTTGCATTGGCAACCGTTTACCTGCAATCAACAATGTTTCCAATTCTGCTGCGGGTACGGGACGGCTAAACAGATAGCCTTGCATGGCATCGCAATGCTGCTGGCTTAAGAAAGCCAATTCAGCGCGAGTTTCTACCCCCTCAGCCGTAACTTTCAGATTGAGATTGTGAGCGAGTTGAATCACGGCGGTCATAATCGCTCGGTTTTGGGTATCGCTCGTAACATCCTGAACAAAGCATCGGTCAATTTTCAAAGTGTCAAAGGGAAATTGTTTGAGATAGCTTAAGGAAGCATAGCCAGTGCCAAAATCATCAATTGCAATATGAATCCCCAACTGTTTCAATTCATTTAAAGTAGCGATCGCCATCGAAGCATTTTGCACGAGGATACTTTCAGTCAGCTCTAATTCCAAAGCATCTGGGTTCAAACCTGTAGTTTCCAATACTTGGACAATTCGCTGGCTTAAATCAGCTTGGCTAAATTGACGCCCCGACAGATTCACTGACACCCGAAACGATGTAAATCCAGCTTCTCGCCATTTTTGCGTTTGGGCACTGGCAGTTTGCAACACCCATTCACCCAACGGGACAATTAAACCCGTTTCTTCTGCCAGAGGAATAAATTCAGCGGGTGAAACCAGTCCCCGCGTCGGGTGCTGCCAACGCACCAAGGCTTCTGCACCGCTAATTTCTCCGGTTTGAAGATTTACTTGGGGCTGATAGTACACTTGAAATTCACTTTGTTCTAAGGCACGACGCAAACTCGCCTCTAATACCAGTGCTTCGCCGTAATCAGTCTTAATATCCGTCGCATAAAACTGATAGTGATTTCCTCCCAGCTTTTGGGTGTAGGACATCGCCGCCGCTGTCATCTTCATCAGGATGTCTAAATCTTGCCCGTCGTTGGGATAGAAGGTAATGCCAATGCTGGCAGTGAGGAAAATTTGACCGCCTTCTAGGGAGAAGGGTTCATTCAACGATGACAAAATAGCTTGGGCGACACTGGCAACCGTTTGTCTTTGACTTAAGGTTGCCAGAATAATTGCAAATTGATCTAAATTCAATCGCGCAATCGTGTCCTGTCGGCTGAGACAGGAGGTGATTCGTTCGACAATTTGTTGGATTAACCTGTCACTCCCTGGATTTCCCAAACTGTCACTAATCCGTTGAAATCGGTCGATTCCCAGAAACAGCAGTGGGACAGGTTGAGCGCTGAATGGCTTCTGGGCAGAGGCGAGGGGCGATTCATTCGCCTGGCTTTTGGCATCGCTTTTGTGTTCATCTTGCCGCTTGCTGATAACTTGATTAAACCGTTCTCGCAATAGCAGGCGATTGGGAAGGTTTGTCACGCTATCGTAATGAACTAAGTGATTGAGTCTTTCTGCTGCTTGTCTCAGCGCTAAGGTATAGGGTTGAGTAATCGCTCTTTGTCTTTCGAGCCGGGCTGCGATCGCTTTGAGTATTTCACCGGGCGTACAAGGCTTGGTTAAAAAGTCGTCTGCCCCTAATTCCATTGCTTGACGCAAATCAGCTTTTTCAGCTTTGGCAGTCAGAAAAATAAAGGGAATTGTTGCGGTGACAGGATCTTGACGCAGTGCCGTCAAAACACCAAAACCGTTCAAATCGGGCATCATGACATCGCAAATAATTAAATCTGGGCCAATCGTCCTTGCCATCTGCACCCCAGCGAGACCATTTCCTGCCCCTGCCGCCTCGAACTCTTCTGCCTCCAAGAGTTCTAATAAGTTTTCGCGGATTGCTTCTTCATCTTCAATAACTAGAATTTTTACCATTTCTCGCATTTTCCTTTAATTTATTGTTTATCTTACAAAAACAAGCGGTTTATTTCCCTCATCATTATGCAAATTGTTTAATTTACAAAGTTAATTCTGCTTCTTGTATTTGAATTTTGTTAATCTGTAATAATATCTGTTTTGATTTAGAATATGTACCCCTTCACTAAATAAAAATCTATTTATCTGTTCCTTTAAAGCAAAATTTACCAGTATAATTTATGAAAAGTTTTATAAGCATTACACGTTAATTTATTATAATTTTACTCTCAAAAAATTAAAATTATTAGATTTAAAAATTTTATATCTAATACTTATCAAAATTAAATATAAGAAGTTCTTGCCTGCCTATGATAACTAACCTTATTAATTAAACCTAGGTAGCTGTCAAGCCACCTAGAATGAAAAAATCAGCGAAGACAGGAAAACAATGTAGAGGGAGATTCTTTCCCAGCCTGGTATATAAAGATACCGTTATTAAGATCCCTGCAATAACGGGTAAAAACCAACCCCTGAAGCTTAACAATCCTCATTCAACGGTAACTTAATCGTAAAGGTTGTACCTACTCCGACTTCACTTTCTACGGTAATTTGACCTTTGTGTAAGTCTACGAACTTTTTAATAATCGCTAATCCTAAGCCCGTACCCGGAATATTGCCAACATTAGAAGCTCTATGGAAGGTTTCAAATAATCGTTGGCGATCTTGTGGAGGAATGCCAATACCTTGATCTTTAATCTGGAAGGTAGCTTCCCCATTGTGGCAGGTAAGCTCGCATTTTATAATGCCCCCCCCAGGGGTATATTTAATACCATTTGAAAGTAAATTACTGAGGATGTGGCGCAGCAGTTTCTCATCGATCGAAGCGGCGGGACAGGCTCCCTTACTTGTAAAAATCAGGGAATGGCGATCGCCCGCTGTCAGTTGCATTTCTGCTACAAGGTCTTGGCAGAATGTTTCTAGCTCTATCGGGGCAGGATTAAACTCTGTCTTGCCAGCTTCGGTTTTGCCAATCAGCAGCACTTCATCTAGCATCCCGTTCATCCGTTGAACAGCAGTCTGAATCCGATGCAGATGAATCTTTTTCTTGTCTTCTGTCCATTTAAAGCCGTAATTTTCAAGCAATCCAGCAGAAAATAAAATCGTTGCTAATGGGGTGCGAAATTCGTGGGAAGTCATAGAAACAAAACGGGATTTGAGTTCGTGGAGTTCCTTTTCTTTTTCCAGTGCGCTATGAATTTCTTCTTCTGCCCGCTTGCGTTGCATGAATAATCCCAATTCAGTTGAAGCGGAAATTAGCTCGATGAGTCGTTCGTCCTCCTCACGAGATTCAAACATATAAAAGACGAGGACGGTTAGGACACTATCATGATTCACAATTGGAATTCCTAGCGCGGCTTTCAGTCCAGCTTTCATCGCCTGCTGACCACGCAGATAAACTTGATTGGACTCAATTGAAACATCTCGTCGCCACTCTGGTTGTTTCGAGACCCAGACGCGCCCAGGCAACCCAGTACCTGGGGGAAATGTATACACTTGGCTAGATTTTCGGAATTCCTCTAGACTATCGGCACGGCTATACCAAGCGGGACTGCATTCGAGAACACTGCCATCGGAACGTGGAATCCAGGCTTCCCCAAAATCCCAGCCAGTTGCTTCACAGACTTTCTGGAGTGCTATGAATAGCGCAGAGTGAAAGTCTTGAGACTCAAAAATAGCGTGGGTCATGGTTTGCAGGAAACGAACCTCCTCCTCCGTTCGCTTGCGCTCGGTGATATCTTCTGCAATCCCAGCAATTCGATAGACTTGCCCTACCTCGTCTCGAACTGGAAAGGAGCGATCGCGTATCCATCGAATCGTCCCATCCGGGCGGATAATCCGATATTCGTAGTCGTCCACTTCTTGCTGGCGTTTTTCAAACCCATCTATCACCGACTGCCGATCTTCTGGATAAATCGAATCCAGCCAAGATTCAGGCTGCTGATAAAGGCTTTCGCAAGTTTGTCCCCATACTTGCTCGTAAGCGGGACTGATATAGAGCATCTGTTTCTCATCGGGAGTCGTCATCCAGAAAACTTGCGGAATATTTTCCGCTAGTTGGCGGAAGCGCTCTTCCGATTCCCGTAGCGCTGCTTCTATCTGCTTGCGTTCGGTAATGTCTTGAATGGTAGCAGTACTAAATTGCGGGGCACCATTGGCAGTGCGAATCAAAGAAACGGTCAAATAGCCCCAAGCCACATGACCATCTTTGCAGATATAGCGCTTTTCCAATTGGTAAGAATCCCGGTTTCCAGCAATTAACGCTTGGTAAAGTTCCCAGTCTGTCATCACATCATCTGGATGCGTCAACTCAGTGAAAAGCATCCCTTGTAGTTCTTGTTCGCTGTAACCTAAAATTTCCTGAAACTTAGGATTACTCGCCAACAGCCGCCCCTCTAAGGTGGTCAGGACAACACCCATCGCTTCTCTTTCAAAAATTGTTCGGAATCGCTCTTCGCTTTCCCTCAGCGCCTCTTCAGCTTGTTTACGTTCGGTAATGTCCCGATCGATACCGCGATAGCCACGAAACTTTCCAGAGGCATCAAAAATTGGGACGCCACTGGTTTCGAGAACAACTCGATGACCGTTTTTAGGGATGTTGATATTTTCTAGGCAAGAGAATGGAATTGCTTGGGCAGCAATTGGCCCAAAAGTGTTCGCAATCCGAAAGGCCTCTTCCGGCGGCATGAAGTCAAAGGGAGTTTTTCCCAACACTTCTTCAGGTTCGTAACCTAAGATGTCGCGCACTTTGGGACTTGAGTAAGTGTAAATAGCGTTTTCATCCAGTTCCCACACCCAATCACTGGTGGTTTCCAGCAAATTGCGGAACCGTTCCTCGCTTTTTTGCAATGCCTCCTCTGCCAGTTTGCGTAGCGTGGCGTGCCGGAGGCTTTCGCTGATATCCCGAATAATACTTAATAAAACTCTTTGATTATCAATTACCCAGCTTTGGCAACTAACTTCTACTGGAAAAGTGCTGCCATCTTTGCGGCGGTGAGTGGTGGTAAATAAGATGCCCCGATCTTCTGCTTGCTCCAGTGCTTGGGCGATCGCTATTTGCGTTGGAGGATCTCGTAAGTCCTGAATGTTTAAGGTTAAAATCTCTTCGCGTTCGTAACCGTATGCCTGAATTGCTGCTTGATTCGCTTCGATAATTTGCCCTTGATGACCAATAAACAAAACAATGTCACGAGCGTGTTCCGACAGCAATTGATAATGCTTTAGGGTTTCTTGGGCAAGCTTGCGTTCGGCAATCTCCCCTTGGAGTGCTTGGACAACTTCTTCTAACTCAGCAGTACGCTCTTGAACTCGGATTTCTAACGCTTCATTTGCTTGTCTTAAGGCTGTTTCTGCCTGCTTGCATAACATCGTCTGCTGCTGCCTTTCGCTGATATCTGCGGTGCTGCCGTAGTAATAGAGGATACCGTCTTCTATAACAGGTCGAGCTGTAATTTCAAACCAGCGATCGCCTCTATGAAGAGTGTGAAAAAGATAAACAACCTGATAGGGTTCGCCTTTAGTAATCGCTTCCCAAGCTATCCGAATTGCTTCTTGGGATTCATGTCCCAAATCGACTCGATCATCCCAAACTTGATAATTCTCAAAAAATGCCTCTGTAGAAATGCCACTAAGTTCGGTCAGGATCTCACTGGCATGGATAAACTGGGTGGTGGCAGGGCAAAACTTCCAGACAAAACTGGGCAGCATATTGAAGATTTGATTAATCTCGCCACTACTTCGCTGGATTAACGCTTCAGCGGCTTTGCGCTCTGTAATATCTTCCAATGTTCCCAAAATCCGAATAACTCTTTGTTGTGGTTCATCCCACTGCGATCGCGCAGAATCTCGCAACCATCGAATCTCACCACTTCGGGTCACGATCCGGTATTCGGTAATCCCAGAGTGACCAGAAACCAGGTTAAGCAAGTTTTGCTGGACTTTTAACCAATCATCCGGATGAATGAGCTGCCGCCAGCCTTCAGGAGTGCTAATTTCGGCGAAAGTGTAACCGCTAACTTGCAAAAAGGCTTCTGATACCCATTCGGTTATTATTTGACCGTCAGGGGCAACTCTGATGCAATAAGCATCAGAGGTCAGTTCTGAGATAACGCGATATTGTTCCTTACTGTCGAACAGTGCTTGCTCTGTTCGCCTACGACTGGTAATGTCTTCAACGGTGCCTTCGTAGTAAAGTAGCTTGCCATTGCGATCGCGCACAGCACGGACATTAGAAGAAGTCCAAATGCAACTGCTGTCAGGACGATTGACTTGAGATTCAAATCCCGTTACGACATCAGATTTTTGAAGTAACTGGTACAACTCCAAGTTGCTAGCGTGCCAATGAAAATTGCTAATTAGGTCACTCGGTGAGTTGTAACCATAAATGCGTGCCAGTGCTGGATTTGCACTGATATAGCGTCCATCGTTTGTAACTTGATAAATCCCCTCAGCGGCGTTCTCAAAGAGCCGGTGGTAATTCTGCTCGGATTGTTGCAATTGTAAGCTAGTGCGAATTAGAACATACAGCAAACCGCTAGTAGATAGAATAAACCCCCAATCTTTTAGTATCTCTACCTGGATGGAAAAAGCTAATTTATTTGTAAAAAGATTGAAAATTATATCAGCAAAAATAATAGAAATGCTGCTAAGTAAAGTATAGATAAATACAAGTTTATAAACTGGATTTTCTGTTGAGGCAAGCTGACTTTTCATGACTACCAGATATCTCTATGTAATATTCATCACCTTCCAAAATTCAAGCCTTAACCTAACCTTAACGACTGCGTTGGCAAAATTCTTTTTTCAAGCTATTTTAACGAAATTAACTTGTCGGTAATCTAGATCACGAAACATCTTAACAGCTACACATCTTTAGATAGATGTAAAAATTAACTCAACAAATTATAGCTATTGTTCATCGTCAGCGCGATGACAGCAACATCAGACAAGGGCAGAGAAAATGCTCTGCCCCTAAACTAAAAATTTCTGATTTTCCTAAAAATCTCTTGACGCTTATTCCCAAAGCCGACGCCTAGGTTGCCCATTCAGACGCTGGTGAGAATCTCGCAAAAGTGCTGGAATGTCCAACTGTTCAGGGCATCGAGGTAGACAGTCACCACAGTCAGTGCAGCGATCGCCTTTCATCCCCGGAAACCAGTGACCGGCATTTTCAAACATTCGGTAGCGGTATTGACCATAGTCCGTCATGTCATAGGCAACCGCTAAATTACGCAGACGCAATATTTCTGGAATATTGATGTTTTCTGGGCAAGGCAAACAAGCGTAGCATTGACTACATAAATCTGGGGAGATTCCGCCTAAATGAGCTTGTAAGCGGTCAAAAACGGTAATTTCCTGCGGTGTCAGGGGTTTATCGCACTCAGCGACCGCCAAACATTCCTTTAACTCCTTGGGGTTCGCAGGACCAAGGCTGAGGGTAGTAATGCGGCGATCGCTCAACAGAAACCGATAAGTTAGTTCTAGAGGGGAGAAAGGATGGCACAGATGTTGAAGCGTTTCCGGTGGCGTGTAGAGTAACCCCCCCTTATCCGCTGGCGAAATAATAAAAATTCCCATATCCTTTTGGTTGGCTAACTCAACCGCCGGAGCATGGCGCTGGAAGAAGTAATAATAATGCAGGTTGATGAATTCAAACAAATCTGTTTTAATCGCCGCTAGAATCACCTCCAGCGACCCGTGGGTGGAGAAGCCAACGTGTCGAACTCTGCCATCTGCCACGGATTCCTGTACCGCCTGCATACAGCCTCCATCCGCTTGCACCCAGTTTAAATGTTCCCAGGTGTTGAGACCATGAATCGCCAGACAATCCACAAAGTCAGTCCGTAGGTTCAATAGCGACTCATCAATCCACCGACGCATCGTATCAGCGTCACTGCTTGGGGGAAGTTTGGTAGTGATGTAAAGCTGTTCTCGCGACTGGGGCAATCCCGCGGCTAAAGCGGCACCGAGATACTCTTCGCTTTTGCCGTAACCCCTCGCAGTTTCTAAGTGATTAATTCCCAAAGCAACGGCTTGATGCACCGTCTGGTAGGCATCTTCAAAGGAAGCCAGACAGCGCATCGTCCCGCAGGAAAACACTGAAAGCGGTAAATTCGTTTTTCCAAACCGCCGATAACGCATAAAAAGTAAAAAGAAAGAGCAAGAGAAAGCTGCGCTCGCCCAAGTAAAAAGTCCATTTTCTTGCTTTTGGCTTTTGCCTTTTACTTTTACCTTAGGTGTGCTACGATTCCGTGCTGGAGCCTCCTCGCTGGATCAAATCTTCCGGTCGCAGCCTCGAGACAAAATCACGGAAAGCTCGGCGTTCTGCCTCATCGGCATCCCGGTCAACGGGGATAGAAGCATCGGCAATGACTTCTTCCATCACCCAAATCGGGCTGCCAGTGCGGATGGCGATCGCGATCGCATCACTAGGCCGAGCATCAATCTCCTTTTTTACCTCACCCTGCCGGACACTCAGGATCGCATAAAAGGTATTGTCCTGAAGCGAGTGAATGATGATCCGCTCTAAGGTCATATTCCAAACGTCCAGGATATTAACCAGGAGGTCATGAGTTAGGGGACGGGGAGGGGTTTGTTTTTCCAAAGCGCTGATAATTGCCTTTGCCTGATCTTGTCCAATATAAATTGGCAAGGCTCGTCGCTCCGAGGCATCTTTGAGCAACACTATCGGACTGCGCGTCACAGCATCTAATGCAATTCCAGCGACTTTCATTTCAATCATCAGCTTGGCCTCTAGAACACGGTAGGCGTCGGGGGGGATAAAGCAAAGCTATAAACTGGTACTGGAGGTAGTGGGTTCTAACAAACACGCTTGCGGTTCTAATCACCTTACCAAGCGACGGTACAACCAGCTATGAAGACTCGGTTAAGTTGGGATCAACAAAGCTGTATCTCCCAGTATGCCTCAGTCTTAGAACGATTCGCTGGAGATTTTACTAAAAAATATAGACCGATTGCCTTCATCCCTCAGCTTGTTGTTCGCTATCAGTTATCAGTGGGTCGAAATTGGGTTAATTACATCGAAAATCGAGTTGTTTTTCCGTTTTTCCACTGAAATCATGACCGATGAGTGTTTGCCAATGACCGTTATTTAGTTAATTTCACTTAAAAACAGTGTTTACCGGATTAATTCAAGCTCTAGGAACTATTAATTCTCTCGGAGAAGACCGTTTTGGGCTTTCCTGCCTGGGGGATACTTGTCAGCGGATGCTGGCAGATTTAGCCATCGGCGATAGTGTGGCGGTAGATGGCGTTTGTCTGACGGTAGAGGAAATTTCGCCTCAAGGCTTTGTGGCAACCGCTTCTCCGGAAACTCTCAGTCGCACCACCTTAGGACAACGAGAACAAGCCGCCGCCTACGTGAATTTAGAAACCTCTCTCCGGGTTGGCAGCAAGCTAGGGGGGCATTTCGTGACAGGTCACATAGACGGAATCGGCTGTCTGCAAGAGTCGGTACAAACCGCGACTTCCTGGGAAATGCGGTTTGAGGTACCGGCAGCAGAGGATGCGGGGCAGCGCCAGATTGCTCGGTACATCATCCCCAAAGGCAGTATTGCCGTCAATGGCGTGAGTCTAACGGTGGCAGAGTGCGACCCTGATGGCAGTTGGTTTAAGGTGGCGGTAATTCCTCATACTTATGCGGAGACAAACCTACCTTATTTACAGACTGGCAGCTTGGTGAATTTGGAAGGAGATATTCTGGGCAAGTACGTAGAAAAATTTCTGCGTTATCCAGCACGAACTGCTGGGCAGGATGCACCCGCTACGATCGGGATGGATGGAATTACACCCGCTTTCTTGGTAGAACACGGGTATCTTTAACAATCAAAAATTAAAAATTCATCTTTTTTAATTTTTAATTCTTAGCTACCTGGTTGAGGAGCTAACGGAGCTGATGATGTTGACGGAGCTGCGGGAGCGGAATGGGCTGTTTGCAAGGCTTTGATCATTTGCGCCAGACCATATTCCAAGTAGGCATCTGAGTCTATTGCTATCCAGCCTTCTTGCGTTAGCTGGCGGATTTCAAAGTGCAGGTGGGGACCTGTGGAATTGCCGGTACTCCCAACCCGCCCAATCACGGTTCCTTGTTCGATCTGTTGACCAGGTTGAACCAAAATTTCCGACAGGTGAGCATAGAGAGTTTCTTCGGTTCCGTTGTGTTTGAGGACAACGGCTTGACCATAGCCGCCCATCCAGTCAGCGATCGCAACCTTCCCTGCAAAAGCTGCCAAAACAGGTGTACCCAGAGGTGCCCCCAAGTCAGTACCCGCATGGAACCGGCGAGTACCAGAAATCGGATGCGTCCGCCAACCGAAAAGCGAGGTAATTGGCGCAGGAATCGCCAGTGGGAAAATTAAGCTGGTATTGCCGTTAGCCAAGCCCCGGAAAATGGTCGGAATCGGAGCTTTGTATTCGGGCACATTGAACGGAATAGAGCTTTGGCTGGTTCCGACGTTATTAGAAGCGATCGCAGTCGAGTGAGTAGCGGTAGAGGAACCCAAAGACCTGGCTCGACGACGGTTAACTGAGCGAATGCCCTGAGAGCGATCTCTTCTTGAGCCAATTGCCACAGGATTAGCAGAGGCAATCAAGATTTGCTGACGGATCTCCCGTTCTGGCTGGTTTACCCCCAAACGAGCGCGGCTGAGTCTACGATTCGCGTCCCCAGAAGTCCGGAATACTTCTGGTACGTCTGTGTCACTTGCGTACTCCCTACTACCTCTAGTCGGGTAGGTTAATCTAGCCGTTTCCCTCAGACGGTTGGTGTTCCTAGAGGGTATCCGTGCAACACCACAGCCTCCGCCAGACAAACCCTGTCCGCTCTGCAAGACTCTTTGACATCCTGTTGACCGTTCCGACAGGACAACGGCAGGTCGTTCATCGTAATCACGAATCGGTTCCTTGGCTCTACCCGTGGCACCAAGATTATAGTCAGTCGGATCGATATAGCTATTGTTGTAGTCGCGGGAATTCATCCCACTCTTTTCAGCTTTGCTCGGTCTAAGCTTGGGAGGCTTCACATAAGAAATTGTGTTTGGCTCCACCAACCTGGGAGCAGCAAGTTTTGCTTTTCTGGGAACGGCGACCGAGGTTTCTGGTGCTGATACTGGAAGCGAGCGACGACGGACAACAGCGGGTTCTGGAGCTGAACGTGAACGGCGGCGGACAGATGTTGCCTCTAACGCACGCTGACGCGCCAAGCGGCGGCGACGGACACCCGATGAAGCGTTCTCTGCTGCTGGAGTCGAGCGACGGGGTACAACATTTTTCTCTGGTTCTGGTGCTGAAGCTGAACGGCGACGAACAACCGTCGGCTCAATTCCTTTTCGGGAGTTCGTCTCCATTTTTACAGTAGGCGGTGCCTCTTGAGTGGCACCGCCTACTGTGTCTATGCTTGGATCGCTTTGTGCCCAAACTAAGCCGCTGCTGAGGACACCGAGACCTCCAATCCAACTGAGTCCCTGCACCAGGGGACGGCGGCAAAACAGACCAAACGGAGTACAACTAGGGTGGTTTCGCTGGCTCATTTCCGAATCACTCCTCATCTCACTCACTCTATAAAGTCATTCTGGCTAGTGTTTTTGGTGTAAAGACATGCTTATTGTCGTTTACCCCATCCATTTTCACTTCCAGAGCTTATGTAAAATTACTGATCGTAGCCAAGACTGATTGTACCGGGCTGGAGGCAGATTTCCTCGGCAGCTCCTAAAGAGTTCAAGCGGACTTGAAGTTCGCCGGTGGATGCGACACCCACAATAACTCCAGAACGTCCATCTACGATGACAGAACGCCCTCTGCAACTGAGAAGCTCCACGTAAGCGGGAAGTAGGGCGTCTATTCCTTCTAGGGAAACGTGTCGATATCCGGATAAAATGCCCTGCAACGTTATTGCCGCTAATCTTTCCAAGGCGTTAGCGATCGCTGTGCCTAGGGCATTCGCTTCGATTGGCTGCTGCTCCAAAAAGGATTCCAGATTGATGCCAGTTTCCGGGACTAGATTCGCCCAATTGATTCCCACACCTACGACTGCTTTGGTAATCCGTCCTTGTTGCACTCTCGTTTCGGTGAGAATGCCTCCTAATTTGCGTTTGCACAAGATTAGGTCATTCGGCCATTTAATCAACGCTGGAATGCCGTAACTCCGCAATGCGGTAGTAATTCCCCAGGCGCTGCATAGAGTCAAATGGGCGCTATTAGTTGCGACTAAATCGGGAGCTAGGGCGATAGATAGGTAAAGTCCACCTGTGCTGGATTGCCACTGGCGTCCCCACTGACCCCGCCCAGCAGTTTGTTGAAGGGCAATGACAACAGTTCCCGGTGTTGCTCCTTGGTCGAGCAGTTCCCAAAGGGTTTGATTGGTGGAAGGTAAAGTCTCAAAGATATGGAAAGAAAGCGGTAGAGAAACATCCCCTAAGAAGGCTTCCAGACAATGCCGATCGAATGCCACGGTTGCTAACAAATTAATTCGTAGCATAAGTTAGCATAATGTCACCGATATTTCAGGAGTTCCGAATGGCGATGCTTTCCCGCACCAATTTGAACCTGGGCGCAGGAGAATCACAAACTTCGATAAATACCTGGCACTGGCGGACTTGGGAAGGATTGCCCTATCTAACTTGTAGTTTGCTCGAACGCTGGTCTCACGGATTTTTCACCCAACAATCTTCGCCCCGTTCTCCGGCAGAATTAGTCAGTGTTTTACACCCGGATGCTAAGGTGTATCGCGTGAAACAGGTGCATGGCAATACTGTAATAACGCCATCAGAAATAGAAGCGGCAATCAACGAGGTACCAGAGGCGGGCGATTCCCTACCCCCTGCTGATGGGATTGTGAGCCAGCAGGCTCAGCAGGCAGTGTGGGTGTGCAGTGCGGATTGCACTCCAGTTTTAATTGCCGACCAGCAGACGGGACAGGTGGCAGCGATTCATGCGGGTTGGCGCGGCACGGCTACCCGGATTGTTCCCCAAGCGATCGCTCGTTTCCTCGCTTCTGGGAGTCAAATCCAAAATCTACTGATTGCGATGGGTCCCGCGATCGCGGGTGATGTCTATCAGGTGTCTGTGAATGTGGCATCTGAAGTTGGGGCTAGCATCGTACCAGATAAAGATCCACAGCAAGATACAGAATCCATTATTGATGCCTTGCAACAGTTACCACATTCACCGTTATTAGAAGATTCGCAACCAGGACGGGTACGACTGGATGTGCGGCGAGTCAATCAGTTGCAACTCGAACAACTAGGAATTTCTAACGAACAGATAGCGATCGCGCCTCACTGCACCTACCAAGAACCAGACTATTTCTTCTCTTACCGGCGGGACAAACTGAAAAAAGTCCAGTGGTCAGGGATTGTGAGTAGATAAGCTGCTTTATCACTTCAGGAGGGGCGCACTTTCAACGTGCGCCTCTTTGTTGTTTGTGGATATCTACAAAAAAATCGCCTCCAAGTCATGAATTGGAGGCGATCGCTAAACGATTTGTTTAACTCAAACTAGAGATCCTTGTGTTGGTCTATTTCCCTGTTTTCAGGAGTGAGTTAAACGTTTGTCTTCAAACAGATAGCGATCGCCATCTGTTTGAGCTGTAACTATTGTTGAGTAGCAGGGGCTGTTGTATCGGATGGGATACCATTTAAGCCCTCTGTACCACCTGTGGTTGGAGAAGTAGTCGATGTGCTGGCGTCATCATCATCGCCATCGTCATCGCCTTCATCATCGCCATCGTCATCGGCTTCAGGAGCTGATGTTTCGGCATCATCATCACCATCATCATCACCATCATCATCACCATCATCATCGGCTTCAGGAGTCGATGTGTTGGTGTCGTCATCCTCAGAGGTGTTTGTAGGAGCTGGCTCACCCGGTGCAACAGTTGAGGGAGCAGTCTGAGTCGTGCCTTGAGTTTCCGTTGTGGTAGAAGTTTCTTCAGCGCCAGCGTCACCTTCGACATTAGAAACCTGCTCGGTCGAAATCTGACGGAGACCCATCATACCGCCAAACAAACGGCTTTCTGGTCCTACTTGCTTATAGGCTGCGACTGCCCGACCTTTCTTCTGTTTGTAGGTACCGCGAGCTAGACCTCGGCTATTTTGGCGCACAACCAGCAATCTTTCCTTGCTACGACCTTTCTCCACAAAGACGCCAACAGGGCCACTAGACGTGGAAGCAACGTTGTAGACCGTATTAGAACTCTGGATGAAGGAATTAGACAGGGAGATTAGGTTGAAGGTTGTGTTGCTGTAAATGGTGACGGTTGTGTTAGCGCTACCACCTGTGCTGCCACCTGTGCTGCCACCTGTGCTGCCACCTGTGCTGCCACCTGTGCTGCCACCTGTGCTGCCACCTGTGCTGCCACCTGTGCTACCGCCGAAGCTACCTCCGCCGCTAGTGCCGCCGCTGGTGCCGCCGCTGCCACCGCTGAAGCTGCCGCTAGAGTTGTTGATAACGCTGTCGAAGTTACTACCATTTTGGAAGGTGGCGTTGTAGCTCAAGCTTGTTTTAGAACCAAAGCCTGTGTTTTGGCTAGCATTTGCGCCTGCGCCACTCGAGTAGTAGGTGCTGCTGCTGTAGTAGGAGCCAGCGTTACTGGAAACATCGTATCCACCTCCACTCGTTCCACCTAATTGGCTGGCAACTGCACCAACAGTGAATTGGGTACGACCTTGACTTTCACCTTTGAGTTTGAAAGCATTCGATCCTTCTTGCCCAAATTCAAACTGGGTTTTGCTGTTATCGCTCAAATAGCCAACCGTGGTGTTGCCATTTATCGTGGTGATGCCGTTCCCTTCGCCTTTAACTTTGAACTTGATTGCAGAATTACTAAAAGAGCTAGGATTTGTCAGCTCAAGCTTAGTGGTACCACCGAGTTTAATATCTGTGCCAACCCCGGTACCCTCAATCTTGAATTTTTGACCGCCCTGGCTGCTATCACCTTCAATCTTGAATTTGGTTTGAGCATTATTGCTGCTGAAGGCTACTTTGTTAGTGCTGCTAAAGGTTTGTGCGTCGGCAGTGCCACTAGCGCTTGTAATTTGGCTGCTTGTTGAGTCGTCGCTATCGGTTGTGGTTGTGGTGTCACCCGTCGTGCCGCCGGTTGCAGTTGTGGTTGTGGTGTCACCCGTCGTGCCGCCGGTTGCAGTTGTGGTTGTGGTGTCACCCGTCGTGCCGCCGGTTGCAGTTGTGGTTGTAGTGTCACCCGTTGAAGTGGGAGCGGTTGCGTTTGTAGTAGTTCCGCCGGTTGTGCCGGTGCCGCCAGATGTGCCGGTGCCGCCGGTTGTGCCGGTGCCGCCGGTTGTGCCGGTGCCGCCAGTTGTGGAGCTTTGAGTTGTGGGTTGATCGGAAAAAGTGCTGCTTAAGGTTCCGAATCCTGCCCCTTCCAGCTCAAATTTTGTCTTTTGCCCCAAGCTAGTAGACGGAGGAAGAGTAACAGCGCCGCCTCCATTGAACTTCAGGGATGTCGGCAAACCAATATTGCCCGCAGTGAGTTTGCCCTCAAAATTACCAACTTCTAAAACCCCAGATTTGGCGGTGTAGTTAGCTTCAGACTGAGTAGATAGTTTGACGTTTGCAACCGGCAGGAAAAGTAGCGGAGCCGAACCCGTATCCTTAGGAGCAATCAGCGAACCGCCTAAAAAGGCGCTGCTTGCAAAGGAATTCAGAGTAAATTCTAGTTTCGTGGGGATGTTCGAGAAGGGAACAGCCGCGCCTTGAGAAGTGAAGGCTAGACCTGATAGGGTACCGATGAAGGTACCTTTGTCATCTTTTCCAGGACGACCAACATTTCCAGTACCGACATCTTTGAAGTCTGCTGCCTGCGGTACGAAGCGAGCTGCGCTGGTGTTTCCGGAAGTCGTTTGCAGTTGCAGTGTGGTAACGGCAGCGTCAAACAAAACCGGGCTACTTGTACCACCAGTAGTTCCGGTAGTGGTCTGTGACTGTAAAGGTGAAAAGAAGGCAGCTTGCCCTCCTAACATACCGCCTGTGATCGAGATCGACTGAGATTGAGTGCTTGTAGTGGAAGTCGTAGGAGCAGCAGTCGTCGTCTGGGCGTGAGCTGTGGGAGCCAGAGCGATCGCTAAGCCTCCAGCGATACCGAAACAAACAGCATACTTGGTTGATTTCGCAATCATGTTAGGACTCCATCAGTGAGTAAAAGAGGACAGGGTAAGTAACAGAATCTAGCTCAATTCGATAGTCAACAGGGGATCATAAGTTTCTTCAGCATTCATCCTGAGCATGCTCAGAACTAGAAGTATTAGAAGAGAGTAATAACAGCATCCTGATTGAATAAGCATTAGGGCAAGTGTGACCAGCATTAAGTAGAACTGGGTCATACTTGCTTGGCTTTGCTTGTGCCCTTGTTTGTCTAAATGACTGTCTGGTTTCTTAGCAAGTTCCCAGGGTTTTGCAAAGTTTTTGTAAACTTATTTACTAGTTTTATATACGTAAATACACTTAAAAAATCGTTTTATTTTCGGCTGCTGCGAGGTTTGCGTTGAAATTACTTACGAAGTTATTTGTAATGTTTTTATAAAGTAGTCAGGGAGATCCCCGAAGGAATCTCCCTGATAAAGCGATCGCTATTTTTCAGCCCACTTTTAGAAAGTAAAAGTGGTTCGGATAGCACCAATTGTGATTGTGTCGTTGTCCTGGTTGTGAAGCGGATTAAACAATACCATCACCCCTGGTGTGACCGTAATATTGTCAGAAACCCGGAAGCGGTAGAAAGCTTCTACGTGAGTTGTACTTCCTGGCTGACCGCCTTCTTCTCCAAAGCCACCCTCACTAATAAAGTTAGGGTAGTTCCTTCCAATTGGCAGGTCACTACTGGTAATTTTGGGCGGCTGACCGACATAAATACCGCCGAGGTTGCCTTCACCAAGCAGATCGGGGAAATTGAGGTAAGCCATCCAGTTGAATGTCTCTACATTGCCTGATATTCCTTGCGCGTCAGAAGTTGTGTAGCCGCCCCAACCGCCAATTGTAATGTTGGGCGTTGCTCGGAATTCTAAACTGGCACCAAAAGCATTCGTATTAATTGGCCCTCTGCCTGCCGGAGTCGGGAGGAGAACCAAATCATCGCCAACGCCAGTCCCCAATCTTCCAAACGGAGAGTAGGAGTTGACATATTGCAGACCAATATCAAGCGTATCTAGGGGCGATACGACTAACTGCAAACCAGCGGCGGTTTCTCCATCTTGTCCACCGCCGATACCTCCACGAAAAGCATCTGCGGGTCTGCTGGCAGAATAGACGCCTTGTAAGCTAATGCGTGGATTGACTTGCCAGTCAAAGCCTAAGCCTCCGCGCCCCCCGGTGTTAATAATCGGGTTGCGTTGAGCAAAGCGGGAAAGCGGCCCTTGACCAGCACTTTCTACGCGGTTTGCTCCCCGGAAAACGTTCACTGGGTTAACCCCTTCCGGTCCGATGATGAAGGCAAAGTTATTACCGATTAACTGACGATAAGTTAGGTCGCTCAGTACAATGTCGTTCCCAGTGTCTCCTTCATATCCCAAGAAGACCATGTCGTTGTTGAGCAAACGAGGTCCCGTATTTCCAGAACCCGCTTGCAATCCAGTCAGCAGCAGGCTGCGAGGACTGAACTGGGTGAACAAACTCAACTGGACGTTGCTAATGACATTGGGATTTGTATTCGGGTCTTCCAATCGGTTCCCAGTTGATTTTCGGTTCAGGAATAACTCAAATTCATTCTCATTGCGTCCCTGAACGCCGACGACTGCCTGCCCGAATAGCTTCGTCGTAGTGGAGAACTGATGGCTTTCCAAGAAGGCAGTCCGACCTTCCAGGTTATCTACCCGCGTCCGCAGAGTCGCCAGTTCCGGACCAAACTCATCAACGAGTCGTCGCAGGGTTTCTAAATCTGCTTCGGTAGCGGCATCAGCCGAACTAGCGGCAATTAATTTCTCAATTTGCTGGAGACAGGCATTCACGCCTGCGGCAAATTCATAGCGGCTGAGTGCCCGGTTGCCGCGAAAAGTACCATCGGGATACCCTGCGATACAGCCGTAACGCTCTACAAGACTTCGCAATGCTTCATAAGCCCAATCGCTCGGTTCCACATCGCTGAGCTGGGAAACATTGGTGACTTGATCCAATGGGTTGGCTTCCATGTCCTCTGGATTTCCCATTTCCAAAGGATCGCCCGCTGGTAGCACTTGTTCGCTAGACTCTTCAGAGGGCAGCGCTTGAGCTTGCAGGGTGTTGGGATTGCTAACAGTTGCTGCGTCTACAAGAGTGCGAACCTCTTTTGTTTCCGCAGATGCAGCGGAAGAGGCATCCAAGCTGCGACGGCTAGCAGATAAAATGGGAGACTTTGTGGATGTCGAAGTAGATGTCGAAAATTTTGGTAAGCTAGCTGCCGGTTGCAACTGGCTTGTTTCAGTTAGGGGCGTTAAATTTGCCGCAGTGGCAGATTCTTGAGTTGCCGCTACGGTGGGCGAACTTGCTGCTGGTTCGGAAAGCGATGCTTTTATTTCTGGCAACACATTCGCCGATGCGAGTGTTCCCTCGGATGCAGCTACCGCCAGCGAATTTGCTGTTGGTTTTGCCTCGGTTACATCCGTTCCCGTTGCTAAATCTGTAGATGTCGAGAATCCCTGGGTTGAAGACTGGACTGCCTCAGCAGCTGTGGTCGGGTCGATATCGGTGGCTGCCATCGCCGGGGAGAGGCTAACTGCTAGCAAGCCAAAGGCTGTAAACACTAGCGCTGAGGATGCTGTTTTCTCTATTCTCCACTGGGATTTCACGGGTCTAAAACTCCTCAAAACACACCATATTTGCTGAAATTCTACAACAATATTGTGCCAGTCGCTACTAATGCTTTAGATCGCTTTTCATTCGCTAGGGATTGAGGTTGCCAGAGGACGTTTACCCAGAAGGAAAGTTCCCGGCTAAGTTTCTTTCTTGTTTAGAATCACTGACTAAAAAAACGCTCCCAGATATTAACCGAGAAGCGATTTTTCTCCACAGAGGACTTATGCACTGAAAGATTGAAGCCTAGATCCCTTGAAATCCCCTTAAATGGGTCGATTCCAGGAGATTTCTGTGTCAGACCTACACAGAGGCTGGATACTGTGAGTCTAATTACTCAAGGTCATCTGAGATAAGCGATCGCACGCTTGAGCAGAGCCAAAACCGGAGCAATCGCTTCTTGTTGCTTCAACTTAGTTTATAAATCCTAACAATTAGTATCCGGTCGGTTTCCAACGTCATTGTTGTTTTGGAAGGGCAACAGAAGATAGTGCAAATAATTCTTAACTTCCATCTACAATTGCCACATTCAACTAACGTTGCCGCCGGTAGTGTAAAAAAACTTCTTGCTCAATCGACTCAACTGACAACAGTTCCAGCCGAGGTGCAAAATCTGCCAAAAATCCAGACCCTTCTACTGGCGTTGGTGCGGTCGCTCCTCCTAAAATTAGCGGACAAACCGTGAGCCAGAATTCATCGATCAAATCAGCCGCCATCAAAGCACCTACGAGTTCTCCGCCCCCCAAGACAGCTAGATGTTCTAAACCTAGCTCATAGAATTGTTGAAACGCAGCAATCCAGCTAATTCCCTGTGTCGTCGCCTCCACTTTTAGAACCCGCTCAAATTCTGAGCATCCTTGCCAGCGCTTGTCACCCGCCTCTCCTGTCAGTAACCATCGAGGTACAGGTTGACGAAAAAAGCGCCATTGCAGATCGAGATTGGCGGATTGAGAGCAAACAATATGGACGGGTTGGAGCGATCGCCCTGCCTGTTGTCGCCAGCGCAGTAAATCGGGATTCGTGACGCTCAGCGTCGTACCGTAGGCGCGGAGAGTCCCCGCACCAAATAAAACTCCATCCGCTTGGGCAATTTGTTTCTCTAGGTGCGCCAGATCCCCTGGAGACGAGAATCGAGCGCGATCGCGACGAGTATCGGCAATCTTGCCATCGGCACTCATCGCCAAAACAACGGTTGTAGAAGGTCGTCTCCAGACAAATCCCGTCATTGCTGCTGGTCGCTCAAAACATTTAATTAAAGTTTAAGAATTGCTTATATTACAGGAAATAGTGTAGAGATTGCACAAAGTCAACCTTTCCTGAGTATACGAGGATCTGGAACCGTTCTAGGATGGAATGGATCTGTCAAACAGTATCGGTCTACCAAGCACGATTAACCCAGAAAAAAGTAGGCTAATCAATACCCCCACCGTAATGGGGTGATTCATTGATAATTCTTGCTATTGGGTTTTACACCTCAAATTAGAGAAGTCCTATGGCTAAGCCGGGTCAATCCTCCTTCCGTCGCATCCTGCTGTCACGCATCTTGCTTTTGAGCGTCCCGGTACTGCTGATGGGGGTGTATGTAACCTACAGAAAAGCACGATCTAGCATACTGGAGACCGCTCGCCAAAATCTCACCGAAAGTGCAGTGAGAAAAGGAGAGAGCATGAACGAGTCAATTAAAGCCCTCTCTAGCAACTTAGTGACCGCAAGTGAAGCTGTCGTGCTGCAATCGGGATCGCCCGAAGCTCATCAAAAATTTTTAAACCAACTCGCCCAACAATTACCGACGCAAGTCCAATGCATTCAACTCATCAATGTGGAGTCGGGAACGATTGCTGCGAGTACGTGTGGAGAGGAACCCATTAGTACGCTAGATGCAAACCAGTGGCCTCAGCAGCAAAACAAATTCCTGTTAGACACTTCCAATGTGCAGGTGAATTCGCTGCTGCCAGGAACTTCCCCGTCCAATTCACCCGTAAAAGAGAATCAACCCAGCCCGAAAAGCCAACTCAAATTAATTTTCAGTGCGCCTGTTTATGACAGCACAGGCTCTCTGCGTTATGCCCTGAGTGTCCAATCAGCTCTCTTGAAACAAGAGCGTGCCAAACCAGGATCTCTAACTGGCTATCCAGTGGTGATTGACCAGGATGGAACCATTTTGGCGCATCCCATTACCCAGCGAGTTGGAAGAAATATTAAGCAGGAAGCAGATGGAGAACGACTCGAAACGGTAATGAAAAACGCGATCGCGGGTAGAAATGATTTTCTGCACTTATTTTCTTTCGAGAAAAACGGTGTGGAATTACTCGCAGGGTATACCCCGATTCCCAGCCCGATTAGCAACCAGCCGAATCGCCAATGGGTTATTTTCGCGGTTACTCGCTTAGATAGTGCCCTATCAGGTCTAAAAGAAATTCGACAGGTGCTAGTGAATCTGACATTTGGATTAATCGCCGCTAGCCTACTGGCAACGCTGTATATCTCTCGCGAACTGGCGCTGCCATTGGAGAAATTGAGAGACTACGCTGGGTCAAAAGGACACTTTCACTCTACAGATCCGGTTCCTCACAACTTCAAAATTCGGGAATTCAATCAATTATCGGAAGCACTCGATAATATGGTGGAGCGACTGAAAGCGTGGGCAGAAGAAATCGAAACAGCCTGGAAAGAAGCACAAGCAGCAAATCAGTTGAAAAATGAGTTTCTAGCAAATACTTCCCACGAATTAAGAACTCCCTTAAATGCAATCATTGGTTGCATTCGCCTAGTACGAGATGACTGCTGCGATGACCGCGAAGAAGAGATGGATTTCTTGCAGCGAGCGGATGATGCAGCAATTCACCTCCTAGGAATCATTAATGACGTTCTGGATATTGCCAAAATTGAAGCCGGTAAGCTTTCCGTCGTCCTAGAGCCAGTCGATCTGCGAAAGTTGCTTAAGGAAGTCATTGATTTACAGGCTGTTTCGATTCAGCAAAAAGGTTTGCAGTTTAATACCCCAAATTTGCCAGAATCAATTTGTGTCCGTACTGACCCTGCAAAACTCAAGCAGGTGCTGCTAAATGTGGTTGGCAACGCGGCTAAATTTACTGAAAAAGGCAGTATCACGATTACCACTCGCATAGAGACCAGTCATGGCAAAGAACAGGCAGTGGGTAGTTCTATCCCGCCTAGCTCCCATGCATCGAATGGGGTCACTCAAGCCGCGACAGTGAGTAATGAAGAAAAAACAAAAATCCAGGCTGCGGCATCTATGGGCAATGGGCAAGAAGTCAGAGAAGAATCTGCCTCTAGCGTCTCGAATGGAGCTTCTAACCTTTCTCAAACTCTTCTGGCAGGAACTGGGAACTCTCTCAAAGAGCGTCTCGTGCCTTCTGCTCGTGTTGTAGTAACCGTTCACGATACGGGGATTGGCATTGACCCGCATCAACAGCACAAACTCTTTCGCCCCTTTGTGATGATTGATGGCACGACGACCCGAAAATTTGGCGGTACAGGTCTGGGGCTAGCGATTTCTCGGAATTTAATGGGACTGATGGGAGGTAGCATTACGCTATCGAGTGCGGGAGCTGGTCTGGGCACGACCGTGGAGATTGCTGTGCCGATGATTGATAGTTCGGTGTTGCCAACTCTTGAGTCTTCTAATGCGTCAAAAAATTAAAATTAGGCTTCTGTTCACTACGAAATAGAACCCCTTCCCCGTCAACGATGCATCTATCCCAAAACCTACGGAATGTGGGATCGATGCGTCGTTGACCGGGAGAAGTAAAAGTTCGCCCTCGCCTTGAAAGAGGAAAAATTGAAGAATCTTTAATTTTTTATTGACTGGGGAACTGTAATCGTAAGCCCTCCCTGTTGTAAAGATTCGCTCAGACATCTAAGAATCTGTACCAGCTGGGCACCCACCCATCCCGAAGAAATCTCTGAAGATTGGTTTTGGTGGATACAGCTCAAAAAGCGATCGCAAACTCGCCCTAAAGGTTCGCCTGGTTCTATGTTCAATACTTCCTGGCTTTGATTGACGGGAGTATAAGGGCCAGCACTGGTATTTTCAAAGCGTCCATGCTGAATGGTTAGCGGTGCTGCTTGTAACTCATCAAAAATCAAGGTTCCCTCACTCCCGACGACGCACAGGCGACGCTGTTTATCAGGATTCAACCAGCACAGATGAATGAAGGCTTGAAAGCCACTGGGGTAGGTGAGTGTCGCCCAAACAAGGTCTCTTAAAGGATGAAGAATCTGGGGTGAGGGAGGAGTGTGAGAATTGACTTCATCTTTCATTCTGGCTTCTTGGTGCAAAAAGACGGTGCCGCTAGCTTGCACCTGAGTTGGCGTTGCCTGAAGCCAATTGTTGAAAATATTAATGTCGTGGATGGCTAAGTCCCAGAGTGCGTCAACATCCTGGCGCACAGGGCTTAAGTGGGTACGGGTGGCGTAGCCATAGCGCAAATCTCCGAGAATTCCAGATTGGATTGCGGTTTTGCCGCGTTCAACTGCTGGGTGAAACAAATAGGTGTGGTCTACGAAGAGTTGCCGGTGTTGTTGTTCTGCTAATCGGCACAGCTCCAAGGATTCAGCCGGATCGAGGGTGAGAGGTTTTTCTGATAAGACATGATAGCCTTGCCGGAGAGCATCGGCGATCAAGGTGTAGTGCGTCGTGGCTGGGGTCGCGATCGCAACTGCCTCGACTTCCGACATCTGCTGCACCTGAGACCATTCGGTTGTTAACAGCACGCTATCATCTAGCTTAAACCGCTCTCGAAGTGCCTCCAGGCGCTCCAGGTTCGGGTCCAAGACCGCGACCAGGCGGGATTGAGGATGCTCTAGAAAATTCCGCACTAGATGTACACCCCAGCGCCCAGCCCCCAACACAGCAATTCCAGTTTTCATCGTCGTTTATTGTTCGTTGTTCATTGAAGACTGGCTAATTGTTCTTTGTCATTCGCCATTAACCAGTCTTCAATTAGCCATGAACTAGGCTAATTGCTAATGGCTAAAAAAGCTTCCCTTGCCGCAGCTTGTTCAGCAGCTTTTTTAGAATGTCCCTTGCCTTGACCCAATCGACGCCCTTGCAGCCAAACCTCGGCGGTAAAACGCTCAGGATCGCCGTGAAATCGTCTGGTTTCCGTGACGCGATATTCTGGCAGCATTTGGTGATGACCTTGCGTCCATTCTTGGAGGGCGTCTTTGTAATTTTGGTAGGCTGGGTCAGTCCGAATTTCGGATGCCAGTTTTTTAAAGTGAGAATCTAGCCAAGGACGCACCAGTTCTAAGGTATGCGTACTTAGGTAAAGGGCACCCAACACCGCTTCAAAGGCGTCTGCTAACCGCGAGGTAAGACCTGCTTTGTCACCTGCTGCACTTTCAGAAATTAACAAGTAGCGATCCAGTCCGTAACTATCTGCAATCCCAGCTAAGGTGCGATCGCTCACCAGCACTTTCCGAATTGCCGAAAATTCACCCACAGAACAATCAGGATACACTTCCCATAAAAATTCAGACGCCGCCATCCGCACTACCGCATCCCCTAGGAACTCCAATTGCTCATAGTTCGCTGTTGTCGAAATTGTGGGGTGGGTGAGCGCTAAGTCGAGGAGTGACCACTGCACTGGTACCTGCTGTGGAAGCCCTAACTTTTGGATCAGACTTTGCAGCTGCTTTTGACGAGGAGGATAGCTGAGATTCATTAGAATGCGTTGGACTTAGGGGAACCCCAATCATTGTTGCCACATCACTAAACAGTGCCTCGACCTGAGCCATCAGTTCTCGTTGAATCGGTAAGAGGTGAACTTCTTCCCGGAGTTTTTGCTGCAAATCACGCAGGCGAGCGATGGGTTGACGCAACTTGGAGATTGTCTGCTCTAAGTGTTTGGCACGTCTGAGTTGTAACACGATATCACCGCTGAGCTGGGTCTTCTGTTCGATAAGTACCGCCAGCATTTTAGCGATCGCCATCACAGTCTGACCGTCTTCCTCAGTCCATTGCTTCGGCTCTCTACCACCAACAGTCACGACACCGTAAACGCGACGACGGCCTTGCAGTGGTGCTGCCATTAGCGTTTGAGCTGTAGGCATCAGGGGTTCCATCAAACCATTCTGGCGCACATCCTCAACATAAATCAATCTACCCTCACTGATTGCTTTGCCGCTAGCTCCATCGCTAATGCCGACAATTGGTTTATTGGTGCTGATGTTTCCTGCTGCGGAAACCACCATAAAGTTGTCATTGTTCAAGTTGAGGGCGATGACGGCATCGGCGGCACCAAAATTGGTAAATAATATCTGCACCGCATCTCGCAATATACAAGGCAAAGGTTGATACTGCGACAGCGCGGTGGCAAATTTATGCAAGGTAGAAAGCTGCACCCAACGGCGGTGACTCGTGAGTTCGGATTCTTTGAGCCGTCCCAGCAGGCGTCCATTAATTTCGGCAATGTGGGCACTTTGCTGAACGTAGTTTCGCTTTCGGATCGGCTGGTAAAACGTCCCCATGACTTGGGACATCAGCAATGAAACCCGCCCCACTACCTCTTCATCGTAAGACCACAGCCCATCAAAGCTTTGATTACTAGTGTTGCGTTCTGATCCTTCCACTGCTTGAGTCAATACCGCTGTCCAGAAATCGGGGGTATCAACCAGCCAAAACCGTTCCCTGGACAAGGCTGAGTTAGGCTCAAGCCCAATAAATTCGATTCCCGGAATTTCGGGGGGATGAACGTCGGGAACACCAAAGATAAATACCCGCCGACATACCTCACCTAGGTAACTATATCGACGGAGATGTTCGAGGAAGTGAGAGAAACGCTGGAAGCCAGCAAACAAATCAACCGGAAGTTTGTGGTTGAGTAACTGATCTTCAAGCAGATCGCCGATAACGTTCATCGTTGCGATCGTGTGAATACCCCGCAATTCTTGGTATTGGTTCGCAATCGAGCGGAACAATGATATGTCCACTAAGCCACCCTGACTAACAAGAGTTCAAAATCGTGTAAATATCGCTTCTGGCAGACAGATTACCGCTAAATGTTACGGGTGGCTATGCGAAATTTCTTGAAGTCTTGACTTTTGTACCTGCATCAAGAGAAAAACGAGTTCATTTTTAGATGAACTTGCGTCACTGAATATATAAATTTAGATTGATTTATCCTGCGAAAGTGATTACTTTTTGAGCCGATCATTCTGCCATTCTCTGCAAGACGATGGCGATCGCGCTGACAACAACGCTTCGCTGAGACTGTAGTGAAATCGATTTGCTGGGTAGACTCGATTGGCGATCGCTCAGTTTACCTAATTCTTTCAGATTCTTTCAGACGCCAGTTGACCTAGAGAGTCTCTCAACCTAGACTCACCCTCGGCTCTCTAGCTCTTGTGAATAACCGTTAAGCGATTAAGGGAGAGAGTCGGTCATAAGCCGGGTTCTGTTCTCCACAGCAGCACTGCTGCTGGAAGGGTGGTTATCTATCTGGGACGCCTGTTACCAGACGCCTCAAGCGGTTTTAAAACGGAATCGGAAAAAGACCAACCGTGATTCCCTACCTTGCTCCCAACCGGGGTTTACCGAGCCAGCGCCTCTCGACGCTGCTGGTGCGCTCTTACCGCACCTTTGCACCCTTACCGAGACAATTAAAAATTATTCATTTTGCATTTTTAATTTTTAATTTTCCCGGCGGTATCTTTCTGTGGCACTATCCTCACGGTCGCCCGCACTGGGCGTTACCCAGCAAGTCTGGTCTTTCGGGAGCCCGGACTTTCCTCAGACTCACACGAACGGCAAATCTGCAACCACCTGCGCCTACTCTCTCCCGTTCTTCAGTGTGGCATATTCAAGAGCCTTAGAGAGCGAATTCTCGCGTTTGAATTCTCACTTTGCCGATGGAGTTTCCAGGAAAAATTGAAGACCCCCGCCTAAATTTCGATTATCCTGAATAAAGGGAATGATTTACGTAACTTAATAATTCTGCTGGTTACTGGACTTATGAGATGCATCATCAACCGCCGCGCTCAGTTTTCGGCGAGCCACCGTTATTGGCTGCCAGAACTGAGTCAAGCGGAGAATACACAAGCGTTTGGTCGCTGCACTCAATCGCCCGGACACGGACACAACTACGTTTTGTTTGTCTCTCTTGCCGGGGATCTGGATGAGTATGGCATGGTGCAAAACTTGTCGGAAGTCAAACGGGTGATTAAACAGGAAGTCACCAGCCAGCTAGACTTCTGTTATCTCAACGATGTTTGGTCAGAATTTCAACAAACCCTGCCCACTACAGAAAACATCGCGCGGGTGATTTGGCAACGTCTGGCACCCCACTTACCGCTGGTAAATATTCAATTATTTGAACATCCCGAACTCTGGGCTGACTATCAAGGAAACGGAATGGAAGCGTATCTGACAATTGGTACCCACTTTAGCGCCGCTCACAGACTGGCTCATCCGAACCTGAGCTACGAAGAAAACTGCGAGATTTATGGCAAATGCGCTCGTCCCAACGGTCACGGGCACAACTACCATTTGGAAGTAACAGTTCAAGGCGAAATTGATCCGCGCACGGGCATGGTTGTGGATTTAGGAGCCTTAAATAAGGTCGTGGAAGATTATGTACTTGAGCCGTTTGACCATACTTTCCTGAACAAGGATATCGCCTATTTTGCCCAAGTTGTTCCTACGGCTGAGAATATTGCCATTCATATCCGAAATCTTTTGCAAGAGCCTATCCGGGAACTGGGAGCAAAGTTGCATAAGGTCAAACTGGTTGAAAGTCCAAATAATTCGTGTGAAGTGTACTGTACCGAAACCGTTCAAGACTCAGTGGGAATTCAAGAGAGCGATCGCACTCTAATGCCTGTATCTCCTTGAAGTTTTAGTTGGGAGACGCAAATTGTTAGGGAATGCTGGGAACAAACCCGCTAGCAATTTGCGTCTACTGAAGTCCTAAGCAGCATTCGTCCAGTGGCAAGCAGGGGTGGCATTCCAACACTTGGCTCGATAACTTGTAAAATTTTTTGAAAAATTTATTCAAAGCATAGAAGGTTAACAAGCTGATCCGGGAACACTAAAAAGAGATGACCTAGCTTTATACCGAAAGTCGGTGCTAAGCGAATCAAGGTGTTAAGAAAAATATATGGATCGCCGCGTTAACCATCACAACAGCCAGCATGAGGGCGACCTACCTGAGGAGGAACGCATCACCGTGGTTCCTCCTACAGAGATTAGCGCTCATCGCCAATATGTGCCAACAATCGATAATTATACGAAGGGAGAAGCTGACCGACTGCTGGAGCAAGGTGCCCAGCAGCACCAAAATGGTCAATTTGAGGCGTCGCGACTCTCTTTTCATCAAGCCCTCACAGTCTACTACGAACTTCAAGACCAGAGAGGAGCAGGAAGAACTCTTGGCAATTTGGGGCTAGTCTACTATGCCTTAGGAAATTTTGCCAAAGCGGTTGAGTATTCTGAGCAAAGTTTAGCGATCGCTCAAAGTATCAAAGATCAGCGATTGGAAAGTCAGGCGCTGGGAAATATCGGCAATTCCTACCGTCACTTAGGCAACCATGCCAAAGCCATTGAGTTTCAGCAACAAAGTCTGCTAGTCGTGCGGGAACTGAAAGACTTGAGTGCAGAGGTGGCGGCGCTGAACAATCTTGGACTGGCTTACAAGGCACTGGGAGACTACTCAGCAGCGATTGAATACCAGCATCAGAGTTTGATCGTCGCGCGGGATCTTCAAGATCAGGAGGCAGAGGGTCAGATCCTGAGAAATTTGGGAAATGCTTGCTACGCTCTGGGAGACTATGTCAAAGCGATCGCTTACTATAAGCAGCGTTTAGCACTCGTGCAGCAGACGGGAGATCACCGCATTGAGGTACAGATTCTGAGAAATCTGGGGAATGCTTGCTACGCAATCGGGGACTACTCGGCAGCAATTGGCTACGGAGAGCAACGCCTAGCGATCGCTTCGGAAACTGATGACCTCCGCTCCCAAGAGCAGGCACTTTCGCATTTAGGAGTGGCTTACGAGGCATTGAGCAACTACGCTAAAGCAATTGAGTATTACGAACAACGCTTGAGGATAGCGCGAACCCTCCAAGACAGCCGAGTAGAAGGGCAGGCTTTGGGAAGTCTCCGAGTGGCTTGCTATGCTTTGGGCGATTACGCCAAAGTGATGGAGTACGACCAGTAGCATTTAATTAAAAATAAAAATTCATTAAGGCAATTTATGTATTGCCGAGAGCTTAGTTGTGCCCGAAAAGCTTACTAGCTATATTTTTCAGCTTTAGTTTTTAATTTATATCCGTACAGCCTAGATTGAGCTAAAAAGTTTTTTAATTTTTAATTTTTAATTTTCTCCAGCTACGTCCCGCTTTTGGGAGATGCATGGAGACTGCTCGCCCGATTATTACTAAGTTTTAACAGAAAAATTCTGGACTCAGCGAAGTCACCTTGGGGTGTCTGATAATATGGGCAAGAGGAAATCACCCCGCAATTGTACCCAGCTATCTTGCCTAAACGATACACAAGCATACCTAAAACAACGATATGGAGGATATAGACACCATGCAAACTGATTATTCCGCCCCAGACACCGAAAAAACCCAGGTAGAAGTGAAAATTGACGCCCCAGGCGAATTGGCAGCGCTACCCCCAGCCACGCAATCAACGGAAAAATGGCAGCAAATTGGAGAGCAAATTTCCGCATTTTTCGCAGAACTGCCAGAATATTTGGGTGAGTTCTTCTCGGAGTACCAGCGCCCTCTGACTACTGTGGGTTTAATATTAGCTGGCATCATCACCGTGAAGGTGACACTAGCGGTTCTGGATGCACTCAATGATATTCCCCTGCTAGCGCCGACCTTTGAACTGGTGGGAATTGGCTACTCAGCTTGGTTTGTGTACCGCTACTTACTCCGAGCCTCTAATCGTCAGGAGTTGTCCGAAGAGTTTAAAACCCTCAAGGCGCAAGTGGTTGGCGGGGATTCCACTAACTCGTAACTTACTCATTTCCACACAGCTTTCCGCACAGCATTGTTGCCTTGCTTCTCTAATGCTCTGATTTAGGGGTAGCACACCCGTGCCTGCCCCTAATGATTTGGGTCAGCAAACTATCGGCAACTAACTGTCAACGCTGGCTAGAAAGCGCGTATGCGCCTAACTTGATGACTGATTTAATATTTCCAAGCGAGTCGAATCACAAAATATCATGGTGGAAGACTCGCAGTGATTGAATCTCTGCCACTAGGTCGGAGATAGGTTTGGGGTTTGGTAGTTAAATTTACCAGCAATGATTACCAGCCATAACGAATTATTCGAGTTCGCTGGGTGTTTCGTCGGGTGTAAAGTGATCTATTGGCATAATTGTCTCGCTCATTTCCGCTCCACTTAAATCGGCTCCGTTCAAATCGGTTTCACTTAAGTCGGCTTGACTCAAATTCGCCTTAATTAAGTCGGTTCTATTCAGATTTACGCCAATGAGTAGAGCGCTACTCAGGTTAGCTTCACACAAGATTGCATCGCTGAGGTTGGCATAGCTCAAGTTTGCCCTTCTCATATCTGCGCCAGTCAGATTTGCGCCGGTTAAGTTAGCTCCAGTTAGCTCAGCTCCAATCGGTTCAGTTTTCACTAGCCTTGTACCAATCAGTCTGGCTTTATCAAAATTCGCCCCGATCAAGTCAGCACCTGTTAGGTCAGCACCTGTTAGGTCAGCACGACTCAAGTTTGCCCCACTCAGGTCAGCACCTGTTAGGTTTACCCCTCGCAGATTGGCTCCGGCTAGGTTAACTCCCTCTAGAATCGTTTCGCTAAAATCGACCTGAGGCAGGTTGGCTCCTTCCAGATTTGCCGCCTTCAAATCTAACTTCCGGAAATCGCGTTCTCCAGCGGCATATCGCGTTAAAACCTCATCCCCATCCATTTCTATTGCCTCTAAATTGCTTCCGGTTAGCGTGGACTTAAAAATTTTGGATTTTAGATTGATTTTCGATAAATTGCCAATCTAAAATCTGGCTAGCGATCGCGTACAGCCCTTTGGGCATGAAAACAGCGAAGCGAGGCGTTAGCCCAGCGCTGACTTATCAGTTTGTTACTCGTGCGTGGCTGCATTTGGCATGATGGCACCAGTCATATCGGCGTCACGGAAATTGACCCGATTTAGATTAGCGTCAATTAGAACCGCTTCAACGAGAATCGCTCCAGTCAGGTTTGACCAGCATAGTTTTGACCTGTACAAGTTAGCTCCAGTGAGATTCGCTCCTCGCAGAGTCGCCCAACTCAAATTAGCTCCCCTCAGATTTGCCTTAATCAAGATGACATTGGTTAGATTCGTTCCGCTCATCTTGGCACGGCTCAAGTCTGCTCCAGTAAGATTCGCTCCAATGGCACTGGCTCCATTTAAAATAGCGTTTGCTAAGTTGGCTTTCTCCAGGTTGGCTCCAATTAGGATGGCATTCGTTAAGTTAGCACCTTCCAGCACAGCTCCAATCAAAGTAGCATTCGTCAAGTTACTTCGACTCAGGGGCGCATCAATCAGTTTGGCTCCAGTCAGATTGGCATCGCGAAGAATTGTCTCGCTCAAAAGAGCGTGACTCAGATTAGCCCCGGCGAGGTTGGCTCCGCTGAGATTGGCAGCTCGCAAACTTGCTTCAGTCAGAATCGCTTCGCTCAGGTTGACGTCAATCAGGCTAGCGCCGATAAGATTTGCCTCACTGAGGTTGGCGCGGAGAACGGCTCCATTTAGATTTGCCTCGCGTAGGTTCACTCCGATGAGGTATGCCCCAATTAGATTTGCTTCTCGCAGGTCTGCTCCCCGGAGGTTGGCTTCGCTGAGGTCAATTCCCATCAGGTCTGCTCTCCGCAGACTTACCTCGCGAAAATCTCTTTCGCCTTCTGCATAGCGCCGTTTCAGTTCATCGGCATCCATCTAGACCTCCCTTCAGGGTAATGCCGCTACAGTCATTAGGGATGGGGTTCAAACCCTCTCCTAGAGAGGCAGGGAAATAGCGATCGCAGTCTATGCCAAGAGCTGCCCACGGATGGGATAACAGACGCTCAAAGCCAAAAATAAAGGTTGTAATCGATGATTTGGATCGATACACAACCATGACACGTTGAGACAGGAGGTTACACTCCCTAACCCTTGAGTGTGTAAAACCTCCTGGGTACATAGGTAGAGCGAACATTTGTTTAGATCCTTCACTTCGAGCGGGACTCAAAAACGGTGGAACTCGCGTTTGGAGCCTGGGTCAGTTTCATGATTGGACATTCAGTGTAGATGCTTGAGCGAGTTTGCCTGTTGGATACTAGAACCAGTAACCGTGAGGTCGAGAGAGCCTACACTATAACCGTAAGGTTAAGTGTGGGATCAAGTCACTATGCTTCACCGTGCCTAAAATTTCATTGGAGGCGTTGCGATAGCGTACAGCCCTTTGGGCATGAAAACAGCGAGGCGTTAGCCTATCGCTGATTAAGTCAGTTCGCGCCTTTTCTATTAAAGATTTACAAGGGTGGAAACTCCTAGATAATCCTTAGAGCTAGAGTGCAAAATCTCGCTACTGAATCTTATTCCTAGCTTGAGCGATCAACTCCGCCCAATTAAATCTAATTGTTACAAAATAGCTGCCAGGTGGTAGCTGTCAGCGGGTAGCTCTTTGACAGGAAGATTCCTGTAATCTAGTTATATGGAGAGACCTTGTCTCAAACGCCAACTAGCAAAGAGAATAGCCGATCCACCGAAAAGCAATCTTAAGGACAGAGAATGCCGGAGAATTTGAGAAGCCAAGTCGTAACCCAAGGCGTACAGCGATCGCCCAACCGGGCTATGTTACGTGCTGTTGGTTTTGGAGATGAGGATTTTACGAAACCCATTGTGGGAATTGCCAATGGGTACAGCACCATTACCCCCTGCAATATGGGGTTAAATGATTTAGCGAAACGGGCTGAAGCTGGGGCAAAGGTGGCTGGGGCGATGCCTCAGATGTTCGGTACGATTACCATCAGCGACGGCATTTCGATGGGCACCGAAGGGATGAAGTATTCCCTGGTGTCGCGGGAGGTGATTGCCGACTCGATTGAGACTGTCTGTAACGGGCAGAGTATGGATGGAGTGCTGGCAGTTGGGGGCTGCGATAAGAATATGCCGGGAGCGATGATTGCGATCGCTCGGATGAATATTCCGGCTATTTTCGTTTATGGCGGTACGATTAAACCGGGGCATCACAACGGGCGCGATTTGACGGTTGTGAGTGCCTTTGAAGCGGTGGGGCAACACAGCGCTGGAAAAATTGACACCAATGAGTTGCTGCAAGTAGAAAGCAAGGCTTGTCCGGGTGCCGGTTCTTGCGGCGGGATGTATACCGCTAATACGATGTCTTCTGCTTTTGAAGCGATGGGAATGAGCTTGCCTTATTCTTCCACAATGGCAGCAGAAGATGCTGAGAAAGCAGAAAGTGCTGAGAAATCTGCTCTTGTCCTGGTAGAGGCAATCAAAAAACAACTTTTACCGCGACAGATTGTTACCCGAAAAGCGTTTGAGAATGCCATTTCTGTAATTATGGCAGTGGGCGGTTCTACGAATGCGGTGCTGCACTTAATCGCGATCGCTCATACAATTGGCGTCGAATTATGCTTGGATGATTTTGAAACGATTCGCGCCCGCGTTCCGGTTTTGTGCGATCTCAAGCCTAGCGGTCAGTATGTCGCCACTGACCTCCACAAAGCCGGTGGAATTCCCCAAGTGATGAAGATGCTCCTGGTAAAAGATTTGCTACATGGGGATGCCCTGACTATCACCGGACAAACCATTGCTGAAGTCTTGGCAGATGTCCCAGAACAGCCCCGCGCTGACCAAGATGTTATCCGTCCCTGGGATAACCCGATGTATGCTCAAGGACACCTAGCCATCCTGAGAGGCAATCTGGCAACGGAAGGGGCTGTTGCTAAAATTACTGGCGTCAAAACCCCTTCAATAACAGGCCCAGCGCGGGTGTTTGAATCTGAAGAAGCTTCCTTAACAGCAATTCTGGCTGGCAAGATCAACCGTGGAGATGTCTTGGTGATTCGCTACGAAGGCCCCAAGGGGGGGCCGGGAATGCGAGAAATGCTGGCTCCCACTTCTGCCCTAATTGGTGCAGGATTAGGGGATTCTGTCGGCTTGATTACCGATGGACGCTTCTCTGGTGGGACTTACGGCATGGTTGTCGGTCACGTAGCCCCAGAGGCGGCTGTAGGAGGCACGATCGCTCTCGTTGAAGAAGGCGATACGATTACAATTGATGCACGCGATCGCCTGTTACACCTTCATGTATCCGATGAAGAATTAGAACGTCGTCGCGCTGCTTGGCAACCGCCTAAACCGCGTTATACAACTGGCGTACTGGCAAAATATGCCAAGTTAGTCTCTTCTAGCAGTGTCGGTGCCGTGACGGATTTAGGCTTGGGTTGAGAACAGTCTTTAACTGTTAGATAAACAAAAAAATGAAGTGTAAAAGAAGAAACCTGGAGTTTCTATTTATACTTCATTTTTTTATAACTTTTAACGAAGATTAACAATAATGAACAGCGATAAACTTCCTCCTGGCAGGATGGGATTGCCAGTGCTTGGCGAAACACTTGCGTTTGTGTTCGACCCCAAATTTATCAAAAAGCGCTATCAGCAATATGGCTCTATCTTTAAGAGCCATGTTATTGGCAAACCTACAGTTTTTATGGTTGGACCGGAGGCAGCGGAATTCGTCCTCTCTAGCCACATGGATTGTTTTTCGTGGCGTGAGGGATGGCCTGACAATTTTAAAATGCTGCTGGGCGAATCACTGTTTGTGCAAGATGGCGAGGAGCATCGTAGAAATCGCCGCCTGATGATGCCAGCTTTGCATGGCGCAGCGTTAGGAAACTACGTCGCCACAATGGAGTCAATTACGCAAAGCTATCTCCAAAAATGGCAGCAAAAACAGGAATTTACCTGGTTTGATGAGTTCAAACAGCTAACGTTTGATATCGCTAGCCAATTGTTGCTGGGTACCAATCCGGGGGCGGAAGGTGTTCGGTTGAGCCAGTTGTTTACAAGACTAACAAATGGGCTGTTTGCCATCAATCCGCTGCCTTTACCGTTTACGCAGTTTGGGAAAGCGATCGCGGCTCGTAACGAAATCTTAGAACATTTGAGCAAAGTGGTGCGCGATCGCCAGCAACATCCGACTAAAGACGTTCTCAGCCTTTTATTACAAGCTAAGGATGAAGACGGTAACGGCATGAGCGAAAAGGAAATCCGCGCCCAAGCAATGCTGTTACTCTTCGCTGGGCATGAAACGACTACTTCAATGCTGACTTGGTTGTGCCTGGAGTTAGCCCGTCACCCAGAGGTGCTGCAACGCGCCAGGGAAGAACAGCAGCAGCTTGCGTCTAGGGGAGGGGTGAATTTAGAACAATTGGGGCAAATGCCCTATCTAGATCAAATTCTCTGCGAGATTGAACGACTGCATCAGCCCGTCGGGGGTGGTTTTCGCGGTGTCGTCAAACCCTTTGAATTTAATGGCTTTCAGGTTCCAGTTGGGTGGCAGGTGGTGTACTCGATTATCGGGACTCACCAACTCGCAACGGTTTATCCCGAACCAGAGCGTTTCGATCCAGACCGCTTTAGCCCCCAACGGCAAGAACACAAGCAGCGTCCCTTTAGTTTAATTGGTTTCGGTGGTGGGCCACGAATTTGTATTGGAATCGCATTTGCGAAAATGGAGATGAAAATTGTAGCTGCCCACTTACTACGCGGTTATCAGTGGGAACTATTACCGAATCAACGCTTAGATTCAGTAGAAGTTCCTACCAGCCACCCAAGAGATAAGCTGCGGGTTCGGTTTCAACCGTTGCAAGTGCTATGTGAAACATAGGTGTGACGCGATCGCACTTGTTCTGGAAAGCGATAACATCACGATTGAGGAACCAAAGGCTATAGAAGAACAAACGTCGCAAAAAGCGTTTTCCTCTGATAGTGCTATGTCTAATCCCATTCAAACAGCGATCGCTTCTTCTATCAATGAGTGGCTGCAAGCTCACCCCTCAGTCTTGCGGCTACTTCAGGTATTCATCTGGGCGACGAATCACCCAGTTGTTAGCTTAGTTATTTTGGTGTTCGTGGTAGCGATCGCTGGGAGCTTAATCAAAGCTGTCGGTCGCTTAATTGAAACAACTAGCTTATCAATATTGAAAGCTCCTTTTAAGCTAATTCAGCTCTTATTTGGAGTTAGTTTTCAATCAATTTCCAAGTTTGGAGGCTTAGCTTTCAAACAGTTAACGGGTACTAAGAACGCTGAAATCCCAGCTTTACCAGATTCTAATTCTCAGCCAATTGAGCCAGATAAACAGCAACGACTGGCAGAAATTGCTTCTAGGCTAGAAGCGATTCAAAAAGAGCAGAACGAGCTGTTACAAGAAGTGGCAACAATCCTCGGTTCTGACAAAGTTGATATAGAAGTTTGAAATAATAGAAAGCGCAACGATACGCTCTCTCTTCCTTTGCGTACCTTTGTAATTCCCTTAGCGTACCTCTGCGTAAAAAAAAACTGCCTCGACTAGGAGACAGCTTTTTAAACAACTGGGCAGGCAAGATGCCCACCCAGAGCGAGAATTAGTAGTCGAAGTCGCCGCCCATACCAGCGCCAGCGCCAGCAGGAGCGCCATCTTTTGGCTCAGGCTTGTCAACCACGATGCACTCGGTTGTCAGCACCATACCAGCGATAGAAGCGGCATTTTGCAGAGCGGAACGAGTTACCTTGGCGGGGTCAACGATACCAGCTTCAAACATATCGACGAACTCATTCGTCGCGGCGTTGTAGCCAACATTGAAGTCCTTCTCTTTGACGCGCTCAGCAATGACAGCGCCATTCTGACCGGCGTTCTCAGCAATCCGCTTCAGAGGAGCAGCCAAAGCACGAGAAACAATCATCGCACCTGTCAACTCTTCATTCTTCAAGTTGGCAGTTGCCCACTCTTCCAACTGAGGAGTCAGGTGAGCCAAAGTTGTGCCACCGCCAGGAACGATACCTTCTTCCACAGCAGCTTTAGTAGCGTTGATGGCATCTTCCAGACGCAGCTTGCGGTCTTTCATTTCGGTTTCGGTAGCCGCGCCCACTTTGACGACGGCGACGCCACCAGCCAGCTTAGCTAGACGCTCTTGCAGCTTCTCGCGGTCGTAGGAAGAATCGGTTTCGTCCATTTGACGGCGGATTTGCTCACAACGAGACTTCACAGCAGCTTCATTACCTTCAGCGACAATTGTGGTGTTGTCCTTGGTGATGTTGATGCGGCGAGCTTTGCCCAGCATTTCTAACCGGGTGCTTTCCAGCTTCAGACCAGCATCTTCAGTGATCAGCTGACCGCCGGTGAGAACAGCAATGTCTTCCAGCATTGCTTTGCGGCGATCGCCAAAACCAGGAGCCTTAACAGCAGCCACATTCAGCACACCCCGCAGGCGGTTAACCACCAGGGTTGCCAGCGCTTCTTTCTCGATGTCCTCAGCGATAATGATCAGAGGACGACCAGCACGAGCGACTTGCTCTAGAACGGGCACTAAGTCTTGGACAAGCGTGATTTTCTTGTCAGTCAGCAGGATGAAAGGCTCTTCTAGAACTGCTTCCATCCGCTCCATGTCGGTAGCGAAGTAGGGAGAGATGTAGCCTTTGTCAAAGCGCATCCCTTCGGTGATTTCTAGTTCGGTGGTCATGGATTTCCCTTCTTCCAAGGAAATAACGCCTTCCTTGCCCACCTTGTCCATCGCTTCGGCGATCATCCGACCAACTTCTTCGTCGTTACCAGCAGAGATGGTTCCAACTTGAGCGATCGCTTTGGAATCTTCTACTTGTTTGGCGTGTTCTGCAATTCTTTCCACCAGGAAGCCAGTGGCTTTGTCAATCCCACGCTTCAGGGAAATTGCGTTTGCACCCGCAGCAACGTTTCTCAAGCCCTCTTTTACAATTGCGTGAGCGAGAACGGTTGCAGTCGTGGTGCCATCACCAGCAGCATCATTGGTCTTAGAGGCGGCTTGACGAATTAAAGCCACACCTGTGTTTTCAACGTGATCTTCTAATTCAATTTCTTTGGCAATGGTGACACCATCATTCACGATTTGTGGTGCGCCAAACTTCTTCTCTAGTACCACGTTGCGGCCTTTAGGGCCGAGAGTGACAGCCACTGCTTCAGCTAGGATGTCCATCCCTTTTTCCAGGGCGCGACGAGCGTTTTCGTTGTAAATAATGCGCTTAGCCATAGTTCCTCAGTTGTTTTGAGTTTTGAGTTTTGAGTTTTGAAGGAGTGTTGAGCGTTGAGTTTTGAGTGTTGAGTTAAGCAGATGTGTTTAACCGGGAACTCTCAACTCAGAACTCATAACTTTATGAAACGACTGCTAAAATGTCCTTCTCTGAAAGCAGAACATACTCTTCTGTGCCGAGTTTGATGTCTGTGCCAGCGTACTTGGAGTAGAGAACCTTGTCGCCCACAGAGACTTCCAACTCAACACGAGTGCCTTTGTCATCGCGCTTGCCAGGTCCCACAGCGACGACTTCCCCTACTTGGGGCTTTTCTTTGGCATTATCAGGAAGAAGAATTCCACCAGCGGTTTTCTCTTCAGCAGCGCTCACTTTTACAAAAACGCGATCGCCTAGTGGCTTAACAGTGGATACGCTTAGAGATACAGCTGCCATACAAACTTCGCTCCTATTACAGGTTTGACTCAAGACACACGATTAATTTGTTGAGAATTAGCACTCTCAACCTCTGAGTGCTAATTTAGCCCAACCAGTGTGCGATCGCAACAAAATTCTTTGTACGGGTTCCCGAACTTGTCCGGTTGCCGCAAAAGTCACGTAGAAATACTCAAGACAAAGGATGGTTAAATCCATTGGGATGGCATAGCGCGATCGCACTCAATCTGCTAAAAAAAATTGGAGCCGCTAAAATCTCCTAAAAACGGGACATCTCGCTTCTTCCAAGGAAATCAAATAAATAATGACTGAAAACACAGTGGCTGAGCCTAGCCCTGAAATTCCGGAAACTTGCCAAGCACCAGACCCAGATGCTCTCTCCGCTTGTGTGCAGGCCTTGGGACTCAATCAAATTCAGCGCCACGTCTTCATCTGTGCCGATCCAACCCTACCTCAGTGCTGCTCTAAGGAAACCAGCTTAGAATCTTGGAATTACTTGAAAAAGCGACTTAAAGAGCTAAAACTAGACAAGCCTTCCGACAAAAGCCCTCTTTGCATTTTCCGCACCAAAGCAAACTGTCTGCGAGTTTGCTCCCAAGGTCCAATTCTCGTTGTTTACCCAGATGGTGTTTGGTATCGTGGAGCGACTCCTGAAATCATTGAGCGGATTATCCAAGAACATCTGATAGGTAACAAAATTGTTCAAGAATATACTTTCTTAGTTCATCCACTACCAAAACCCTATACAGTAACATAGTGGCTACGTTATATTCTTCCGTGTACCTACTAGATATCTGTCGTTGTGACTCATGTCAGTGACTATAATTTCTAAGAAGAGATTATAGTAATTGCCTAGACTTCGTAGGCATCGGTGCAGCAGGGTGCTGAAAAGAACGTAAGCTATACGTGCAAATCGGTTTAATTTTTTACAATTCCAGGCTTGGCGAGTGGCACAGCATGAAAGACACCAGCATAAGAGATAACAAACGACTGTTGCTGATTGATGACGACCCCAACCTGATTTTGTTGGTCAAGGACTACCTGGAATTTCGGGGGTACGAAGTAATCACCGCAGAAAATGGTCGGGAAGCGCTGGAAGTTCTAGAGCATGATATTCCTGACATGATTATTTGTGATGTCATGATGCCAGAGATGGACGGCATTGCCCTCGTGCAGCACGTCAGAGAAGATCCCCGCATCAGCTGGATTCCCGTTCTGTTTCTCTCAGCGAAAGGTCAAAGTCAAGACCGGGTGAAGGGTCTCAATACTGGGGCAGATGTATACATGGTCAAGCCCTTTGAGCCAGAAGAACTGGTGGCGCAAGTGGAATCCTCCCTCAAACAGGCAACCCGCCTAATTCATCATCCAGCCAGAGGAACCGAAGGAGGGTCGAAACTCCAGGTACCCGACACTGTAGAATTAACCCCAACCGAGCTGAAAGTAGTTCAGTTTGTAGCAAGAGGTATGGCAAATAGAGAAATTGCCGAGCAGATGAATGTCTCTCAGCGCACGATTGAAAGCCACGTGTCTAATATGTTAGGTAAAACGAATCTTCATAACCGCACGGAGTTAGCTCGTTGGGCGATTGAGAGTAATATGGCTTAACCATTAAAAATGTAAAAATGCAAAATGAAAAATAGAATTAATTCTATTTTTCATTTTGCATTTTTAAGGCTTTGTTACCACCCATCTTGTTCGCTGTCTGATTTGCCCCAGAGTTCTAAATCCAGTTCATTCAAATACGTTAAGGCGCTTTGAAGTTGGCGAGTCGATCCTGAGAGTTGCAGGTCAAACCAGCCATCGTCTCTGGCGTTGGCTCCCAGTAGGGCACCGGCAATATTGACGGTGACACCGTGGTGAGAAACTAGTCGCGAGATGATTGGCTCTTCCTGGTACTCCTTGGGAATACGGATTCTTACACGCATTTTAGTGGGTCTTTTATCTTCGTGCCCAGTTGTAGATTGGACTGGTTTAGATGTATTTACAGGCAAGTTATTTGTACTGTACATAGCCCTTAATTCCTCCTATTCAACATCTTTAATACGGGTTTTACGCTCTAGAATTTCTTTCAAGACGAGGGTGACTAACGCGAGTGCCCCAAGCAGAACGGCGGCTGAGAAAGAGGCTTGAGTCTGGTATTGCTTATAAGCTTCCTCCACAAACAACGGCAGGGTTTGAGTTTTGCCCGCAATATTGCCAGATACAACCGAGACGGCACCAAACTCGCCCATAACTCTGGCGTTGGTCAAAATGACGCCGTAGAGGAGACCCCAGCGAATATTCGGCAGGGTGACGCGCCAGAAAATTTGCCAGTCATTCGCACCCAACGTTTTAGCCGCTTCTTCTTGATCTGAACCAGCTTCTTCCAAAACGGGAATCACTTCACGGGCAACAAAGGGCATCGTAATAAAGGCACTTGCCAATATCATTGCAGGCGCGGCAAAAATTATTTTTATGTTTGCCGCCTCTAGCAGTGAACCAAACCAACCATTGCGTCCATAGAGCAGCACGATCATCAGTCCAGCGACGACTGGGGATACGGCAAAGGGGATATCTAAAAGGCTGATGAGAAAGGTTCGACCCCGAAATCGATGACGTGCAACTACCCACGCTGCACAGAGTCCAAACACGACATTCAGCGGTACGACAATCAGGGCGATCAAGATAGTCAGCTTTACGGCATGAAGAAAATTGGGTTCCGTTAGATTGTGTATAAAAGGGCCAACTCCTCCCTTAAATGCTTGCACAAAAACATTGATGGCTGGAATGAACAGAATCACAGCCAAGTAAGCGATCGCTACTCCGATCAAAACAACTTTTACCCAGTTTTTTTCCTTCTGGATTGAGGAGACTTGAGGCGTTTTTGAATCTGGATTAAAAGACTTCCCTGCTACATTAGAGTTCATACCGTCGTCCCCACGCTTGTAAAAGATTAATTACGATTAGAACTAACAGCGAAATTATTAATAAGACGGTGCCAATCACCGTTGCTCCTGAATAGTCATACTGTTCCAATCGCTGAATAATCAACACGGATGCGATTAAATCCTTAAAAGGTATATTCGCCGCCACAATTACGATCGAGCCATATTCTCCAACAGCACGGGCAAACCCCAACGCTACACCCGTTAAGATTGCTGGCATTAAAGGTGGCAAAACAACTCGCCAAAAGGTCTGAAATTTAGAAGCTCCCAAAGACCAAGCGGCTTCTTCGATTTCAGGCTCCATTTCTTGCAACACAGGCTGTAAGGTTCGCACGACAAATGGCAAGGAGATAAACACCATCGCAACCCCCACTCCCAAGCGTGTGAATGCCACCTTAATTCCCAAAGGTGCTAGCAGGGAACCAATCCAGCCATTCTCGCTGTAGACCGTTGCCAGTGTCAAACCCGCGACTGAAGTAGGCAGCGCAAAAGGCAAATCAATGGCTGCATCAATCAACCGTTTGAAGGGGAACTCATAGCGAACCAAAACCCAAGCAATTAACACGCCAAACACCCCATTCAGGAGTGCCGCAATCAAGGCTGTGATAAAGGTGACATCGTAGGTCGCAAGAGCAACGGGACTGGTGGCAATTCTCCAAAAATCAATCGGTTTCTCTGTACTTGCTTTCAACAGAAGCGCAGACACGGGCAGGAGGAGCATGATGGTGAGGTACCCCAAGGTAATCCGCCAAGGCCAGGACATACCGCTTATCTGGCGAAATGGGTTTTTCCAAACAGAAGTTTTTTGAGGAGGAGCCGATACAGCCATAGGAAAGTATCCAGAATTATAAGGATGATGAAATTTGGTAATCGTTCTTACTTTTACTTGTGGCTAATTGCTAACGAATCTTAGTCTTTTGTTGGTTGATAATGATGCAATTAGCAATTAACTCTTAGTCAATCTTTATCTGCCGCTAGCTTGAATTTTGTCAAAAATTGCTCCGTCATCAAAAAACTTCTTCTGGATCTCGTCCCAGCCCCCTAAATCTTGAGCGGTGAAGAGAGTTTTAACTAGGGGATACTGCTTCGCGACTTCTTCCCCTACTGTCGGATCAACGGGTCGGAATCCCACCTTGGCAAATTCTCGTTGGGCTTCTGGGGTATATAGAAACTTGACAAACGCTTCTGCAATTTCTCTCGTGCCGTGTTTGTCAACGTTTTTGTCCACAACAGCGACCGGGCTGTCGATGGAGATATTCGTATCGGGCACGACATAAGGAAGTTTCTGACCGTTTTGCCCAGCCAATACTACTTCGTTTTCATAGTTGATTAAAACATCTCCCTGCCCTTGCTTGAAAAAGGCATCACTGGCTTCGCGGGCGTCTCTCGGTAGCACGGGGACATTCTTGTAAACTTTGGTGACTAATTCTTGGGCTTTGGCATCGTCACCGCCGGTTCTGGTCACTGAACCCCATAAACCTAGGAAGTTCCAGCGAGCGCCGCCAGACGTTTTGGGGTTAGCTGTAATGACTTGCACGCCATCTTTGGCTAAGTCTGCCCAGGTTTTAATTCCTTTGGGGTTGCCGTCGCGAGTAACCAGTGCTGCAACAGATTTGGTGACAATTGCACCATTCGGAGCTTCTTTCTCCCAACCGGCTTCAATCAACCCGGCTTTCTCAATCTTCTCGGTATCAAGAGCGAGAGCCAGGTTTACAACGTCTGCCGCTAAACCATCGATTACGGCACGGGTTTGGGAACCAGATCCCCCATAGCTTTGGTTGAAGGTAACGTTTTGGTTGTGTTCCTGTTTCCACTTAGCGGTGAACTGGGGAATAATTTTTTCGTAGGCGGCGCGAGTAACCGCGTAGGAGACGAGGGTTACTTGTGCATCGCCGGTTTTTGCCGTACTACCTGCGGCAGTCGTTGTCGGGGAATTAGAGTTATTGGGGGCGCAAGATGCGATCGCTACACTTAAACTCATCCCCAATAGGAACAGAGACACAAAACCTTTCCGGGAAGTGACCTTCAGCCATCTGGCTGTCTGTTGTTTCCACGGATGAAATGCCTTAAGCCGAGTAATTTGCCACAAACGCATGAACGCCCTCCTTTAATCCCCGGTACATCGGTCGGGATACCGTAATTTTGGGTACGAACATAAATTTTACAGCAACTAAGAACATTTGTGTCTAGTTCCGCGAAATTTCAGCCAGAGGTTTGGTGGAGAGGAAAGCGAGGGCGATCGCGACTCCAGCCCAAATTAGTTTGATGATTTGGCTCATTTTTCTGGGAAAGAATTGAGTATTAATACTGAAAGGGCTGGATATTTAATTCAAAAATTGCTATTGTATACATTGGTTGCTGGTGTAGCTCAGGGGTAGAGCAGCTGATTTGTAATCAGCCGGTCGCAAGTTCAAATCTTGTCACCAGCTTTTTTGTGAGTTTGTGCCTTCTAGCTTCCTTGTGACTTTACCCATAACTTTGCCGTTGCAGCAAAGTTATGGGTAAAGTCATAGTGTTCTGACCCACATTCCGCAGGTTTCAAACCAGTAGGTAGTATTTCTGGCAAGCCGCCCCCAGGAAGCGGAGAATGCGCTGCCGTTCTTCGGTCAAATTGACCACTTGATGGAGGTGGTGCATCTCT